>CAJXJM010000017.1 GCA_913054205.1 uncultured Rhodospirillaceae bacterium | reverse complement strand
CAAAGAAGTTGCGAATTTAGCTGGCGGGCTGATCCATTCTCTCGATCTGAAAACGGGTGATCGCGTTGGCGTGGCGATGAAAAACTGCCCTGCCTATAGTTCCGTGTTATTTGCGGCCTGGCACGCCGGGATGGCTGCGGTACCAATGAACGCAAAACTCCATGCCCGCGAGTTTGGTTATATTATGGAGAACGCGGGCATGTCAGTTTGCTTTGTGACACATGATCTGGCGTCGACGATCAAAGAAGCAGCAATCGATCTGCCAAACCTAAAAATCATCAATGTCGAGAGCGAGGAGTATGCTGAACTATTGAAATTCGAAGCTATTGAGATGGTCGACACTAAAGCAGACGACCTCGCTTGGCTGTTTTATACCAGTGGCACGACGGGACGTCCTAAAGGTGCCATGCTCTCGCATCTCAATCTTTCGATGATGACCCGCAGCTACTACAATGATGTAAATTCCGTGAGCGAGGCTGATAGCTTGCTCCACGCCGCACCTATGTCACACGGTTCCGGCCTTTATATCCTGCCCTATGTCGCCAAAGCTGCGCTGCAAATCATTCCCGATAGCGGCGGTTTTGATCCGATAGAGATCGCCGAGTTATTGTTGAACCATAAAAATGTTAATGCCTTTTTCGCTCCAACGATGGTGACGCGCCTGATCAATGCTCCCGAGATCAGGGACTGTGACACGACCAATCTTAAAACCATCATTTATGGCGGCGGACCGATGTATGTAGAAGATTGTTTGAAGGCGCTTGATCTTTTGGGTCCCAAACTCGTGCAAATATACGGCCAAGGCGAAGCGCCGATGACCATCACGGCATTGTCTCGTGCCACTCACATGGCGACTGATGATCCCCAGTATTTGGAAAAGCTAGCCTCAGTTGGCACAGCTCGAAGTGATCTCGAAGTCAGCATCGTTGATGAGATTGACAATCCGCTCCCTGCCGGAGAAATCGGCGAGGTCTGTGTCCGTGGTGATGTCGTGATGCGCGGCTATTGGAGGAATGAACAAGCCACAAATGAGAGTCTGCGCGATGGCTGGCTTCACACCGGTGATATGGGAACTTTTGATGAAGAAGGCTATCTCACACTCAAAGATCGTTCGAAAGACGTCATAATTTCTGGCGGCTCTAACATTTACCCCCGAGAAGTAGAAGAAATCCTGTTGAAACATGAAGGCGTATTGGAAGCCTCCATTATAGGTCGACCCCACCATGAATGGGGCGAAGAAGTCGTCGCCTTTATAGTTCAAAAACCTGATTGCAAGGTTCAAGAAACAGAATTGGACCAGCTCTGCCTGGACAATATTGCCCGCTTCAAAAGGCCAAAAGAATACCGATTCGTCGACGCGCTACCAAAAAACAATTACGGCAAAATATTAAAAACGAAATTGCGTCTTTTAATCGAATAAAGAAATTCAGAGATTCTACAATTAAAGATTGCACTTTCTGCAAGCCTTTGATTTAAAAAGATAATTGTAAAAATCATTGATCTTATGCACGAACACCCTCCAGGATAAGACGCATTTTTATAAGGGAAATTACCTAGCAAATTTCGGCATCCGAGGTGATGGCAAATTCATCCAGAGCAGATATACATCCGGTAATTTCATAAACACGCAAATAATAAGAAGAACAAACTGGATGTAACGATGTATGTAAGATTGACGACCTATGATATCGACGCGAATTATAAAAAGAACGCAAAATCTTTTGCCGAAATTTTTCAACGCAGATTACAAAATTATGATGGATTTATTTCCGTTGAATATTATTACAATTTAGACCTTGGAATCGCAAAGTCTTTGTCGAAATGGAAATCCAAAGAACAAGCAAATAAAGCTTTAAAAGATTTTTCAGATTCTCTGAAACTCGCTGCTCAGAGCTTCGGTTCGGGTGAGTATTCGACTAAAGTTTTGAAAATGTACAAAGTTGCCGCGTAGCCATCACTGCCCAATCTTTTCCCATTGAGCCTTAAAGCACAAAGACCTAAACTCCCTTTTCCAAAAACAGGCTCAATTAAAGGGAGGCAATACAAATGGCTATTACCGTCACGGTTATGTATCCGAACACTGCTGGTTCCAAATTTGACATGGACTACTATTTGAGCAGCCATATCGATTTGGTGGGTGAGTTATGGGGCCCCAAGTTATTAAGCGCCCGCGCTGTAAAAGGCATTGGAACACCGGATCCGGACACACCCGCACCGTACCAAGTGATAGCTATCCTGGAAATGGAGAGCATGGATGTTTTGCACAGCCTGATCGAGGAGCATGGCGAAGCCGTAATGGGTGATATACCCAATTTCACTGATGTCACGCCAATTGTCCAAGTCAGCGAGAATTTAGGTTAATTACCCCTCGTTAATACCAGCGTAACGACGGAGCCGGATATCGGCTTGCTCTTTATGGCCGGCGAAGCCTTCAAGCGCGCAGAGACGCGAGCAATATTTACCAACCTCAACAGAGGCCTCTTTGGTGACCCGCTGGTAGGTGTGGGTTTTTATAAATTTTCCTACCCATAGACCGCCGGTGTAGCGCCCTGCCGTCTTGGTGGGCAATGTGTGGTTGGTGCCAATTACTTTATCGCCGTAAGCAACATTGGTCTCAGGCCCTAAAAACAACGCACCGTAATTGGTCATGTTATTGAGGAAGTAATCCGGGTCCTTGGTCATTACCTGAACATGCTCGGAGGCAATTCGATCCGCCTCAAAAAGCATTTCTTCCTCGCTGTCACAGACAATCACTTGGCCGTAAACATCCCAGGCTTGCCCCGCAACCTCGCCAGTCGGTAAGATTTTAAGTTGGCGCTCAACCTCTTTCATAGTTTCACGGGCGAGTTCTTCTGAGGTGGTCAACAATATCGCCGGACTGGTCGGCCCATGTTCAGCTTGCCCCAATAAATCAGTAGCGCAAAGCTCACCATCCACCGTTTCATCGGCAATAATTAGCGTTTCGGTCGGCCCCGCCAGCAAATCAATGCCAACTCGCCCAAAAAGCTGTCGTTTGGCCTCTGCAACATAGGCATTGCCTGGCCCAACCAGCATATCAACGCCGGAAATCTCCTCTGTTCCAAGCGCCATCGCGCCCATTGCCTGAACGCCGCCGAGACAATAGATCTCATCTGCGCCAGCCATGTCCTGAGCCACGACAATGGCCGGGCTCGGGTTGCCTTCATAGGGCGGTGCACAGGCGATAATTCGTTTAACACCGGCGACTTTGGCGGTCACCACGCTCATATGCGCCGAGGCCACCATCGGGTACTTTCCGCCGGGAACGTAGCAGCCGACCGAGTTCACGGGGATATTTTTGTGACCCAAAGTGACGCCTGGCAGCGTTTCCTGCTCGACATCAACCAATGCGGCTTTTTGAATTTCCGCAAAGCCTCGTACCTGACTTTGCGCAAATTTAATGTCTTCAATGTTTTGCTTGGTCACCTGATCGTAACAGCCATCAATTTCAACTCGGCTGAGCCTGAATTTGTCGGGCCGCCAATTATCAAACTTTTCAGAATAGTCTTTGAGCGCCGCATCGCCGCGCGCTTTGATATCATCTAAGATACCCTCAACCGTTTTCCGCACTTCGGCGTCGGCATCATCTTTTTCTTCTTGGCTGATGCCTTCTTTTAAGAACCGGGCCATAACTTAACTCCTGTGAGATTTCCTTCGCTTCTTATTGATCTAATGATCACCAAAATAAAGCACAATTTCCATGCTCATCTCGATATTCATCCTGTAACATTTACAGCATCCTCGGGTGATGCTAGGCAATGACCCGATAATTGCAATCAATTTGGGAAAATCGCATGGCTGATCCGGTAGACGTTGAATCTCTGATCCAGAGACCTAATTTTGACGGCCAGGTGGCCCTCGTTACGGGCGGCGGCAAAGGATTGGGCCGCGGCTGTGTTTTGGCTTTGGCGGCAGCCGGAGCAAAAGTAATCGCAGTCGCGCGCACGGAAAGTGATCTCCAGGAAGTTCAATCCAACAACCCCGACAATATCGACTACTGGGTCGAAGACGTTTTGGCGGACGATCTTTACGCTCGGATAGAAGCTCTCGAACAGCTCGATATCCTGGTCGGCTGCGCCGGCGGCAACAAACCACAGCCAATCTCAGACATTACCATCGAGACCATCGATTGGATGCTTGATTTGAACGTGCGCGCTATTTTCCGCACGTCGCAAAGCGCTGCCAAGGTAATGTTAAAACAAGGCTCGGGCTCGATCATCAATATGTCTTCTCAGATGGGTCATGTTGGCGCGCCGAACCGTACGCTGTATTGCACGACCAAACACGCTGTCGAAGGGCTCACCAAAGCGCTGGCTGTTGAATTGGCCCCAAAAGGCATTCGCGTTAACGCTGTGGCACCGACCTTTATCGAAACACCTATGACCCGGCCGATGTTTGAGAACCCGGACTTCAAAACAACCGTCAAAAATAATATTGCCCTCGGTCATGTCGGCCAAGTCGAAGATGTCGCAGCCGCTATATTGTTTCTGGCTTCCCCTGCCGCTGCCATGATCACCGGCGAAAGTCTCAAAGTTGATGGTGGCTGGACAGCTTGGTAGGGTGCATTTGGAATAAATGACATGACAGAACAAGAAATCGAAGAACAACCCTACGGGTGGGTCATTGTCGCCATCGCCACAATATTCTTAGCGCTCGGCTTTGGATCGAACGTCACGGTGCCCATTTTGGTAAAACCCTTCGAGCAAGAATTCGGCTGGAATAGAGCTGCAATATCGATGGCCTATACCGCATTGACGATTGGGGCCGCTGCAGGCGGATTATTCTGGGGTACGTTATCAGACAAAATTGGCGCTAAACACATAGCCACGTTTGGCATTGTCATGCTCTCCGGCGCGCTCATGCTGATCGGTCAGCAAGATCAATTGTGGGCAATATATCTGCTATACTTCGTTATTGGCGGTTTCGGCTTCGCCTGCCTGTTTACGCCCTTGCTGGCTTTGACTGGGCTATGGTTTAGCCGGCGAAAAGGCCTGGCACTCGGCATCGTGACGGCGGGCGGTGCCATCGGCCAAGGTGTGATGCCTGTCCTATTCCAAATGATGATCTCCATGAGCAGTTGGCAGGACGCCTTATTCTATCTGGGTCTCGGCTATTTAATCATCATGATTCCGATGGTGTTTTTCTTGCGCGCACCACCGGTCTTGGTGGACTCTTCAGAAATCGTAGGCCAATCCGACAGCAATCTATGGGGATTGCCTCATCGCATTACAATTCCTTGGCTCGCCTTTGCCGGCATCTTTTGCTGCATTTGCATGGCCGTTCCGATTGTTCATTTGGTCCCACTTGCGGTTGGACTGAGTATGTCGCCTGAAACCGCCGCAAGTTTGATGTTCACCTTGATGGTAAGCGGAACTTTTGGACGACTGTTTTTTGGATCATTAGCGGACCGCATTGGCGGCCTGTACACCTATTTAGCCGCCTCACTTATGCAGACCGTCATGGTGTTTTGGTTCTCTCAAACTGACAGTCTGTTTCTGCTGCATATCATATCGGCTGTATTTGGATTTGGATTCTCCGGCGTGATGACGAGTTTGTTAATCTGTGGCCGAGAGGCGGCCCCTATAAGGATTGCGGGTTTTACGGCTTCGGTTGTCTCGGGTACCGCGTGGATCGGCATGGGCATTGGCAGTTATCAAGGCGGCTACTTTTTCGATCTTACGGGCAATTACGCGTGGTCCTACGGCAATGCCGCCATTGCCGGAATGATCAATTTAGTGATCGTCGTGAGCTTGATCTGGTTCCGTCGCTCAAGAGCTGGCAGCCTGGATTCAGGCCAATTTCAGCCCGCCAAATAGTTTCTTTATCACCTTCGGTAACACAGATTACTCACGCGCTTTTGAACGGTTGTGAATTTCTCTGATCTTCTGGACGACTATATTGGCTGTCCTAGAACGAAGGAGAGCTTATGCCAAAATCGAAGAGACGCCACCGCAAAAAATCCACAAAATCATCGAGAACCGTAGATTGGAGCGGTGGCACGAAACAATCATCCGGCCTCGGCGGATGGATACTCATCGGCGTAATCGGCGCGGCAATTTTGGGTGGTGGTGGCTATATTTGGCACAACGCACAAGCTGATCAGGCCTTTCAGGAGCTTGCGGCAAAAGGGAAAGGCACTCTTGGCAAGGTCGAAAACCTCCCCAATCTCGGAAGAAATCATTTAAATGCCGGCCAATCCTATCAATATGCCAGCGCTTATCCGACGTCAGGACCACATGCTCAATTTTGGACGAATCCTGGCTTCTATACCGCGCCTCAGTCCGCCACCATGCGCGTTCACGCGCAGGAACATGGTCATGTCATCATCTATTACGACAAAACCTCGCCTGAAAATGTCGAGAAGATTAAAGAATGGAGTTCAATTTATCGTGGTAATTGGAGCGGCGTTTTGGCCGTGCCTGACGGCAGTTTGAACAAGCAAATTATTTTAACGGCTTGGCGAAAGCGCCTTAAACTTAAAGATTTCGACGCCACTGTCGCCGCAGCCTTCATCGACGCTTACCGAGGGCGCGGCCCCGAACGCCTCGTACGCTAAGTCACCTATGAACTAAACTGAAGCAGCGGTAACGATCTGCGCAATCTTGCGTGATTCGATACCAAGTCGGGCTATATTTATTTTCCCGAGATTTTTATCCAATCTCAGCATGTGTTGCCTCATTTCTTTCATAATTGATTTAAGCTCTTTGATATTGCCGCGATGTTCCGCGACGGTTTCATTTTGCTCTACGAGAGAAACTTGCATTGTTTGAACGGCGCGACGCAAGTTCGCAAAACGTTGGTGATCCGGATTTTTGTCTTTGAGATAAATGACGCTCATTTTAATCCTCGTTTATAAAGTGAATCAAACTAAGAACCTTTATTAGGAATTTGTCCAAATTGCTTTGGATTTCTGATTTATAGTTTGCCCAAAGTGAGGAAATTATCAACGAACAACATATTTCATTATGCGTCGGGCCATAAATAACCCGATACATTTTGCAACAAAAGGGTCGCAATCTGGCTAAATCGAACGATCTCGATCTGTCCAATAGGCTTCTTTAATGGCATTCTTTTGTATTTTGCCAACGGCTGTTTTTGGCAAAGAATCAACAAATTTGATGAGGCGCGGACGTTTGTGACGAGCGATTTTCGTGGCGCAATAGTCGATCAACGCGTCTTCGTCGATGGATTGTCCAGCTTCAAGCACAACATGAGCTGCCGGAAGCTCACCCCAGTGATCATCTGGAATGCCAAAAACCGCGCATTCATTAACAGCATCATGAGTATAAAGTGCATTCTCGATCTCAGTTGGATAGACGTTTTCTCCACCTGAGATAATCATGTCCTTGGAGCGATCAACCAGAAATAGAAAACCATCCTCATCAAGATATCCAACGTCACCGGTTTTGAGCCAACCATCGACCGTAAACGCGTCCTTGGTCTGCACAGGATCATTATAGTATTCCATCATGTTGTGAAGGCCTTTGGTAACGACCTCGCCAGGCTCTCCCACCGGTAAGGGTTTATCATCACGATCAAATACCGCCAGCTCCAAATCACTGTAAGCACGGCCAATGCTGTCGGCTTTCGAAATATTGAATTCAGGCGGCCTTACCGTCAGATTGCCTGCTTCTGATTGTCCATATTGTTCCTGCCAGACGACATTCGGCAAAGCTTCCAACATCCGCTCCAACTGAGCGACCGAGGTTGGCGAGCCGCCATAGTTACAATAACGCCAATTGCTGACGCGCTTTTCTGAAAATTCATCATGGCTGATTACGGAATTGATTTGGGTCGGCACCAAAAAAGCCGCAGTAACGCCGCGGTTCTCAACCATATCCATGAACTCATCAGGGTTCCACGCTGACATCATCACGCAGGTAGACGCCAGTTTGATACTCGTCTGAAACCACACAAACAGACCGGCAATATGAAACAGCGGCGTCGAGCAACACATCACATCTTCCGTCCGCATATCAAATTCGCGCTCGGCCCTGACACTGCCAATCACGCGCGAAGCGTGATTAACAACGACCCCTTTGGGGAAACCTGTAGTGCCACCGGTATAGGTGATGGCAAAAGCATCGGTTTCGGCGATGGTGATTTCAGGCTCTGGCGCGGCAGCATCGCCGATAAAGCCCTCCAGGGTCTCAATGCCTTCACCTTCCGATGCCTCTCCGCCAAATACGATTATGCGGGATAAATGTGGCGTATTATCTTTAACGCTCAACAATGTTTCCAGCAGAGCAGCATGAACAAACACCGTGCCGATGTCGGTTTTGTTGATCACATGCAGCAATTCATCGGCGCTGAATCGCGCAGATAAATGTGCCAATACGCCGCCTGATTTGGCGGCGCCAAAATATATCGCGGGATATTCAAAATGGTTGGCGGAAAAAATAGAAATATTCGGACCAGAGGTTAGCTTTTGACCGATCAGTGCATTGGCAATACGATTGGCGGTCGCGTTCAGCTCACGATAGGTGATTTCCTGATCGCCCGCGACAATAGCCAGTTTATCCGGCTGATTCTTGGCCGACGTTAATAGTATATCCCCAATCAACATTTCGCTTTTCCCTGTTTGATCCGTTATCTTGTTCGTATACCGAACATTATTCTGGACTTCAATACTATTGTTCGATAAGCATAAGATATAAACCATATAATATAAAATATTCTAGTGGCTTCTAGCGGATTTTGGGGCATTCCTTCGAATGAATTATAAAGTCACCGTAAAAGACAAAGAGACGGTCGTCGACGTCGCAATGGGTAAAACCATTTTGGAATCGGCGTTGGCGCAAGGTGTTGAATATCCCCATGGCTGCAAGTCCGGCAATTGCGGTGCCTGCAAATCCATCCTTCATTCCGGCGAAGTTGAAATGTCGCCTTATTCTGACTACGCACTTACCGGAGAAGAGAAAAATCGCGGATTGATTTTGGCCTGCCGGTCGGTGCCATTGTCAGATTGTGAGATCAGCCTGGTCGATGATGACGAGGCTGTTGTCCATGCCGGGCGGCGACTTGTCTGCGAAGTGGTAGAACTTGAACAAGCCACGCACGACACTCAAATTGTAAGATTAAAAATTAATGTTGGTGGCCCTTATGATTTTTCGGCCGGGCAATACGCCGCAGTAACATTCGGAAATTTACCGCCAAGAGACTATTCAATGGCAAGCGCGCCTTCAGACGATTTCCTGGAATTTCACGTCAGATTGGTGCCAGGGGGTGCAGTTTCATCTTATGTGTTGGAAAATTTAAAAGTCGGCGATCTGGTCCGCGCTCAAGGCCCGTTTGGCACTGCCTATTACCGGGAAAATCACCGCGGACCCATTATTGCGGCTGCCGGAGGATCGGGCCTCGCGCCTGTTAAATCAATTCTGAATACAGCTTTTGCTAAAGGCGCAGAGCAGCCCATCACGCTATATTTTGGTGTCCGTGATGAGCGCGATCTTTATCTCGAAGATTATTTCCGCGAACTCGCAGCCAGCCACGACAACTTCAGCTTTATCCCGATACTTTCAGAAGCGACCAGCAAAACCGATCGACGCACGGGATTTCTCGCCGATGCTATTGCCGAAGACTTTAAAGATTTAGACGGATTTAAAGCCTATCTCGCCGGCCCGCCCATTATGGTTGAAAGCACCGTCGATAAACTCAAAGGACTTGGCATCCAGCGTAGTGATTGTCATGCTGATGCGTTCTATACCGAAGCAGATAAAAAGAAATTGGAGAAACAGGTATGACCGATAATTTGGAGGGCCGGGTTGCCATTGTCACGGGAGGTGGCCGCGGCATCGGCAAATCAATATGCGAAAATCTTTCTGGCCAAGGCGTATCTATCATCGTCGCCGATACCGGCGGTGATATAGATGGGGCTAACCCGGATGCATCTATTGCCGAAGATGTTGCAAGCGCCCTCGTCTCTCCCGCCAAAGCATTCGCCAAAAGCGTCGCATCACCCGAAGCCGCTGAAGAAATGATAGCTTTGGCAGTTTCAGAATTTGGCGGCATCGATATTGTCGTTAATTGCGCGGCTATCTTGCGCGATGGCCTGGTATTTAAAGGTGCTACCGAAGACTGGGATTCCGTCATTGAAACCAATTTATCGGCGGCTTTTTATCTCATTCGCGCGGCGACACCGGTGATGCGCCAACAGTTCAAAGATGGTCGAGGAACAGGCGATTCATATGATTGGGGACGGATTGTAAACATCGGCTCGACAGCCGGCCTTTACGGTAATTTTGGCCAGGCAAATTACGCCAGCGCCAAGGCTGGCCTGTTTGGTCTCATGCGAATTGCCGCTTTGGAAATGACGCGTTCGAACGTCACGTCCAATTATGTCGCGCCCTTTGCCCATAGCCGGGTCACAGATATTATTGAACCCGCCAATGACGAGCAGGCAGAGTACAAAGATAGAGCTATGAAAGTCTCACCGGATCATGTCGCCAATTTTATTTCCTATTTATGTTCACCTGCGGCAAACGACGTCAGTGGACAGATCTTTGGCGTACGCGGTCGAGAAGTATTTTTGTTTAACCAACCGCGCCCCATAGAAACTATAACTCAGTCCAACAAAGATTGGACAAACGAAGAATTGGCGGAAGCAGTCGATACTAATTTCAGGGATCAATTCACCAAACTTGAAACGGACTTAGAAGCCTTCAACACGGAACCAATCGTTTAATTTAAATCTGGAAAGTGAATTGTAATGTCAGATATCAAGCAAATTGAAACCATCGAGCAGTGGCGGGATGAGCCGGATGAATATAAAGAAGCCTGCCGTAAAATAGTTATCAGCCATGCCATCAACGAACTTGTTGGCTCGCAAGTATATGACGAGCCTGCTATTGCGTTAGCCCCAAACCCGTACGCCAAATGGCAGGTTTGCCGCGTTGTGATGGAGGAATATGGTCATCATTATCGCTTTTTTGAGCTCGGCCGGGAAATGGGCATTGAAGATACTCTAATGCTGCCAGAGACAACAGAAAAGTCGCCGCTCAGTATCATGAGTTTTAAGATGACGACTTGGTCGGAATTTTGCGTGATCAAAATGCTGGGCGATCTCGCCGAAATCTTGCAAGTTGAGGATTTGGTCCAGTGTAGCTTTCATCCGCTTCGAAATCTTGCCCGCATGACCATGCCGGAAGAACATTTTCATGCTGAGTTTGGCGAGAATTTTACCACAGAAATTTGCGAAACCGACGGCGGCAAAGAACTCATCCAAGGACATATCAATTCCATCTTCCCCTACCTGCCGTCATTTTTTGGCCGCACCGGTTCCAAGAACAATGAGATTTATCGGAAATGGGGCATCAAAAGATGCACCAATGAAGATATGCGGGCAGATTATTTCAAACGAGCGGAGGCTGTGGTCACCAAGCTCGGCCTAACTCTGCCGAAAGTTGATTTAAGCGCTTATTAAAGGACAAGATACATGAAAATCTGCCGTTTTGATGATAACCGATTGGGATTGATCCAGGGTGAAGATGTTTTGGACGTCACCCAAGCCTTGGTCGTGCTACCGAGCTTAAATTGGCCCTACCCGCGTGGCGACCAACTGATTGCCAATCTTGATGCTGTCATGGCGGTGATAAAAGACATCCGTGAATCTGCGGTAGCTACACCGATCAGCGAGGTTAAACTTCTAAGCCCGGTTGCCAATCCGATGAACATTGTCGGCGCGCCGATTAATTATCAAAAACATATTGAGGAAAGCAACGCCGATGACGGTATTGTATCTCAGCGGCCCATCACCAATATATGGGATTGGGGTATGTTCTTGAAATCCAACAGCTCATTGGTTGGTGCGGGTGAAGGCGTCGCTCTCAGATTTGTCGAAAACCGCAATGATCATGAAGTTGAGCTTGCGGCCATTATTGGCAAAGCCGGAACCAACATCACGGCCGAAAACGCGCTCGAGCATGTCGCCGGCTACGCGATTGGATTGGACATGACGACCCGAGGCAAAGAACTGCAAAGTTTCCGAAAATCATCCGACAGTTATTCTGTACTTGGGCCTTGGCTGGTTACACCGGATGAGATTGAAGACCCCAACAATCTCGATCTTAAAATTTCGGTCAACGGCGAAGAACGCCAAAACTCCAATACCAATCAACTCGTTTATAACGTTCAGAAATGCATTGAATATACAACGACGCGCTACACGGTTTATCCCGGCGACATCATTATGACCGGCACACCTGCCGGCGTCGGCCCGGTAGAGCCCGGCGATACAATGACGGCTGAAATTGAAAGCATCGGCAAGATGGACGTTGCAGTGCGGGCAGCCTAATCCCCGCCAATTCCAAATAGCGGAATAAATTTGTTTATCTGCCGCGATTTGGATTTACTTATGTGCTCGGCGGGCGGCATAATCTCACCAAACAAACCAGATTTTTCACATTGGGGAGAGAACAATGTCGACTGTCATTGATGTCCACACACATATGCTCAACGACCGCTGGCTGAGCACAATTTTGGAGCATGGCGGAAATTATTCTTTGAAAGAACTCGGTGGCCAACGGGTAATCCACTGTGAGGGCGCGCCCTTTATGACCCTGATGGACCCGATGTTCGATTATGCTCAACGCATCAAAGATATGGACGACGCAGGCGTCGATGTCTCAATTGTATCCCTCACCTGTCCAAGTGTATATTGGGGCGGCGAAGAAATTAGTACAGCCACTGCAATCATGATGAATGACGACATGGCAGAGCAACAATCGACCTATCCGGACCGAATTCGCTGGTTTGCCACCCTGCCCTGGCAATATCCCGAAAAAGCGATTGCCGAGTTGGAGCGTGCCTGTGAAAAAGGTGCTGTCGGTGTATTCGTTTCAGCCAGCATCAGCGGCATGTCTTTGACAGATCCTTCTTTCGCCTCAATTTGGGATGCTATTGATCAGCGCGAGCTGCCGGTCTTGATCCATCCCGGTGCCCCTCCTGGTGTCGGCGAAATGGATATGGCAAAGTATAATTTGGTGTTTTCAGTCGGCTTTATGTTCGACACAACATTGGCGATAGCGCGCATGATATTTGATGGGTTTTTTGATCGCTACCAGAAACTTAAAATCATCGCCTGCCACGCGGGCGGCGCTCTCCCTTATCTCGTCGGGCGATTGGATACAGCCTTCGACAATATGCCGCCCTGCCGCGAAGTCATATCGGAGCGGCCAAGCACATATTATGAAAATCTATATTTCGATTCTCTCGCCTACACCCAAGAGGCTTTGGAACTTTGCCTGCATGTGTCTGGCTCTGATAGGCTGTTATACGGCTCTGACTACCCGCACAATGTCGGTGATATGAAGGGCAATCTTGCCCGGGTCAATGCATTTGCACCCGATATAGCTGCCAAAGTCAGAGGCAAAAATGCTGAGCAGTTATTTGGCCTTTAGGAGAGTAAGTCATGGCGACCGAAACATTTAAATCAGGCACCACTTCTGATCTTTATTTAAAATTGCTCCGTGATCGCGGCATTGAATATCTGTTCGTAAATCCCGGTACCGACTTCGCGCCGATCATCGAGAGTTATGCCAAAGCCGAGACAAACGGTACAAAGTTACCAACACCCATTTCAGTCGCCCATGAGAACGTCGCTGTCGGCATGGCGCATGGCTACTATCTCGCGACCGGGCGCATGCAAGCGGTGATGGTTCATGTCAATGTCGGCACCGCCAATACCGTTTGCGGCATCATTAACGCAGCCAAAGACAATGTTCCCGTCCTGATGACAGCCGGGCGCACGCCCTTAACCGAAACCGAATTATCCGGCTCTCGGTCCGGCAGTATTCACTGGGCGCAGGAAATGTTCGACCAGGCCGGTATGGTGCGGGAATCGGTCAAATGGGACTACGAGTTACGAAATGGCGAGCAAACCGAGGCTGTTGTAGATCGCGCCATTGAAATTGCAAATGCAGATCCGAAAGGCCCGGTTTATTTGTCTCTGCCGCGCGAAGTTTTAGGCTATGAGTTGAAAGACATAAACTACGAATCACCTGTCCGAAGAGCAGCACCTTCGCCGGCAGCCCCCGACACCAATGCAATTGATGAAGCCGCAGACTTGCTCGCCAACGCGGAACGACCTTTGATTGTCACCAGAACGGGTGGGCGCTATGCATCTGATGCTGAAACTCTCGCAAAATTAGCCCAAGACAATGCTATTCCTGTTTCAGAATTTCGTCC
>CAJXJM010000016.1 GCA_913054205.1 uncultured Rhodospirillaceae bacterium | reverse complement strand
GTATAGGGGTGCGATGGAACCAATTTAGCCAAAGGGGGTGTACCCCGGGGGTGGGTGCGCTGATTGGGCGGTCTATATAAACAGGGGGTGGGGTCTGGAGAATGAAGTATATGAAACGCCGGGGAAACTTCGTTGTTGCTGGTATTTTTTGCGAAGCCCGAAGAAGGTACAAAAAAGCTCGTCAGATGGCTACATAGTGGCTACATGAGAGGGAGTTCACATTCAGGTATTTTGTAAGTGCTTGATATGATGGTGCCCAGGGGCGGAATCGAACCACCGACACGAGGATTTTCAGTAGAAGTGCTGACGGATTCCTTAATTGAATCAATGAGTTAAAAGGTCGAAAACAGGGTGTGCTAAGAAGTGTGCTATGGATTGTCAGCAATTTTGGCCAAAACCACTGTATTTTTACTCTGACCCCATTTATTAAAACTTCTAATCGAAACAAAGTCCATTTCTGTTCAGCTGCTCGCAATAGATTCCAGTTCTTTCCAATAATTTTGGTAGAATCCATCACCTCAATGTACCTGTACCTGTACCTGTTAGTAGGACTCCGCGGATAAAAGCGAGTTGATTGGCAGTCAACCTGACTTTTGGATTCTATGAACAACTCTAATTTATCTCGAATTACATTCCTTCCTCTCCTTGTGTTAGCCGTAGCTTTCGTGTGCGTTGTTCCAGACAGGGCAATAGCTCAATCTGAAGAGGTGGAAGAGATTCTGGTTACTTCCACTCGCAGCAGGCGCAGTTTCGAGGCATCACCTATCCGGGTGGAAGTTCTTGGAAGTGAGGAACTCAACGAAAAAGCCAATATGAAACCTGGCGATATTCGGATGCTGCTCAATGAGAGCACGGGCATCTACGTTCAACAGACTTCGGCAACGAGCTTCAACTCCACAATTCGAATGCAAGGCCTGGATGGCAAGTACACGCAATTGCTACGCGATGGTATGCCTCTTTATAGTGGATTTTCCGGTGGCCTCAGCTTGTTACAGATATCACCACTAGATCTGCGCCAAGTGGAGGTGATAAAGGGCGCTAATTCCACCCTCTATGGCGGCGGGTCAATCGCCGGCCTAGTCAATCTCATTACCCGCAGACCAAGTGAGGAGCCGGAGCTGTCTGTGCTTCTTAATGCAACCTCGGCTAAAGGGATTGATGTCAGTACTTTCTACAGTGCGAGCAATGAGTCTGTTGGAACCACGCTGTTTGCTTCTTATAATGCCAGTGAGGCTTATGACCCCGCCGATATCAATCTAAGTGCGATTCCGGAGTTTGAGCGCTGGACGCTGAATCCCAAACTGTTTGTCTACGGCGACGAGAGCGAACTGATGCTGGGCCTGAGCGTGGTCAAGGAAGATAGGCTGGGCGGTGACATGGATTACATCTCCGGAGATCGGTCGCGCCGGGCTTACTATGAGGACAGCGCCACACTTCGCGTTTCAAGCCAGCTGGAATATTCAAAGATGTATGATTCCGGCAATGAGTTAGTGATCCGCAACAGTTTCAGTCGCTTCGAACGTGAATTGTTGGTGCCGGATTTTGAATTTAGCGGCACGCAGCTTTCCAGTTTCTCCGAAGCGCATTTGCTCGGCAGTTCGAACTCCCTGGATTGGGTTGTTGGACTAAATTTGTGGACCGAGGATTTTGATCAAGACTCTGGGGCGCCGTCGATGCAGATCGACTATGACCTACAAACCGTGGGAGCATTCGCGCAAGGCACAAGCTCTATTTCAGATTCTTGGACCCTTGAAGCTGGCCTGCGCGTGGATTACGACAACGACTATGGCGAGTTCATCCTGCCTCGTCTTTCTTTGCTCTATACCGGCTTCGAAGAAACCAGTATCCGCTTCGGTGGTGGTCTAGGCTACAAACTGCCTACACCATTTTCTGAAGAGGCCGAGCGTATCCAGTTTCAGGGCCTGGAAGCACTGCAAACCGATGCTCTCGAGGCTGAACGTTCCGCCGGAATAAATGCCGATGTGAATCGTTCATGGCAATTGAATGGCTCACTCACTTTCGATCTGAATCTGCTGTTGTTCTATACGCGTGTGGACGACCCGTTGATGCTTGTTCCCCAGGGCGACCAGACGTATGCCTACCAACAGCCAGTTCCCTATATCGATACGCGCGGTGTCGAGATGAATGCGGTGTGGCGTTGGAATGACTTTAAATATTTTCTCGGCTACACCCATGCGGATGTAAATGAGCATGGGAAGAATGAGACCCGTGAGGCTGTGTTGATTCCTGAGGACCGCGTAAATATGGTGTTTGTCTATGAACGAGAAGACGATATCCGTATAGGCCTAGAAGCATACTACTACAGTCAACAGGCCTTGGAATCTGGTGCTAAGAGCCCTGACTATTGGATATTTGGACTAATGATGGAAAAGATTTTCAGTGAAGACTTTTCAGTGTTTCTCAATTTCGAGAACTTTGGGGACACGCGCCAGACCCGAGACGGCCCAATCTATACGGGCCCGATATACGATCCTGAATTTGTGGATATTTACGCACCGCTGGACGGCTTTGTAATTAATGGTGGGGTGAAGTTAAGTTTCTGATTTGTCGTCAAAGGAATCAAAGGACACTTGGGGTCAAGTCTTGCGATTTAGCGTCTGACAGTTGAGTCTAAAGAGTTGCGCAACATTCAAGACTTGACCCCATAGCTAAAACCGGCATTCCCGCCATCCCTGGCGGTCAGCAAATTAGGACAGCCGCAGGCTGGGCGAAGCCCCTGCACAAGGATGTGCGAGTCAATCTAACCACAGTGGTTCTGTTGCAGGGTAAGGTTGAATTGAAGGGGGCATTGAACTATGAAAACAAATGGTGCCCAGGGGCGGAATCGAACCACCGACACGAGGATTTTCAGTCCTCTGCTCTACCAACTGAGCTACCTGGGCATATCCATCAGACAATTTGTGAGCAAGGCAGGACGCCTCGTGTCACGTGTTGGAGACGCGCTTATAGAAAAAAAGCGGGGCTCTGTCCAGCATTCAATCATGCAAATCAGGAAGGTTTTTGAGGATAATTCGAGGCGATATAATCCTCGACGATTTGCTTAAACTCCGCGGCAATATTGGCGCCGCGCAAAGTCATTCTCTTCTCCCCGTCTATGAACACAGGAGCTGCCGGCTGTTCGCCTGTCCCCGGCAGGCTAATGCCGATATTTGCGTGTTTGCTCTCGCCTGGGCCGTTGACAATACAGCCCATCACCGCCACCTGCATGTCCTCAACACCAATGTAATGTTTGCCCCATTCCGGCATTTGTTGCCGCACATAACTTTGGATATCATCGGCGAGTTCCTGAAAAACCGTGCTGGTCGTCCGGCCACAGCCGGGACAGGCGGCAATTTGTGGTGTGAAGGAGCGAATGCTTAAAGACTGAAGAATTTCCTGGGCAACAATGACCTCTCGGGTTCTGTCCCCGCCCGGTTCTGGCGTCAAAGAGATGCGGATGGTGTCGCCGATTCCTTGCTGGAGAAGCACGGCAAGTGCAGCCGTTGACGCCACAATGCCTTTCGAGCCCATTCCCGCTTCTGTCAGCCCCAAATGCAGCGCGTAGTCACATTTTTCTGACATCATCCGATAGACCGCGATTAAATCCTGCACGGCGCTAACTTTGCACGATAGAATTATGTGATCGCGAGGTAATCCTATTTCCTCGGCGAGGGCCGCACTTTCCAAAGCAGATGCGACCAAAGCATCGTGCATCACAAGCTGGACGTCCTTAGGCTCCTTGAGCTTGGCATTTTCATCCATAAAGCGTGCCAACAAATCTTGATCCAGGCTGCCCCAATTCACGCCGATACGAACCGGTTTATCGTATTTGATCGCTTGTTCGATCATCACCGAAAACTGCCGGTCGCGCTTATCCTTGAAGCCGACATTACCGGGGTTAATGCGATATTTTGAAAGCGCTTCCGCGCAATCGGGATATTTGGTCAGCAACAGATGGCCATTGTAGTGAAAATCTCCAACCAACGGCACATGACACCCCATGTCATCCAGTTGAGCCCGAATACTTGCGACTTGCTGAGCTGCTTCTTCAGTATTAACAGTCACGCGCACGAGTTCTGAGCCGGCACGCGCGAGAGCTGCCACTTGTGTGACTGTCGAGGCAGCGTCCGCGGTATCCGTATTGGTCATTGATTGCACGACAACCGGCGCGGCTCCGCCGATGGTAATATCGCCAACATTTACAGCAACGCGATTATGACGTTCAATTTTTTCCATAGAGGCTTTTTATAACAGCTAGATTGGACTTGCCAGCACTGTTCTGCGATTATCCAGTCCATATGACTGAAGCGGCCCACCCAATCTCTGAGGTTTCCCCAGATATTTCCTCTGGTAAAGATATTGCTTACGAGAACTTTCCCGTCGGTTCTTGGCTGTTGCCGGCTAATCTGCGCCCTCATATTGCGACTTTTTATCATTTCGCCCGCGCCGCAGATGATATTGCCGACGCGCTCGAATTAAGCCCAGAAGTTAAGATAAATCGCCTTGATGAGTATGAGCGAGCGTTGACCGGCCTGCTAACCGGGGGGCAAGCGCCACCAAAAGCTCTATCCATGGCGGCGAGCCTGACTGAAACTCAAACCACGCACCAGCATTGCCTCGATTTGTTGGCCGCATTTAAACAGGATGCAACAAAACTCAGATATGATAATTGGCAGGAATTGATCGACTATTGCCAATTGTCAGCCGCACCCGTCGGACGGTATCTGCTCGATCTTCACGGTGGCTCTCGTGACGGTTATGGGCCGTCGGATGCACTTTGCAACGCCCTGCAAATTCTCAATCATCTTCAAGATTGTAAAGATGATTACCAGACGCTAGATCGAGTTTATCTGCCGTCAGACATTTTAGCGCGGCATGGCTCCAAAATCGAAAATTTGAAGGCGACTGAAAGCACTCCTGGCCTCAGACAAAGTTTGGACAAAATTTTGGATGGCGTGGATGAACTGATGCAAGAGGCCTCAAAATTACCAGCTGGATTGCTAAGCCGCCGACTCGCCATGGAATCCCAAGCCATCATCAACATTGCAAATCAGCTGAGCCGTAAATTGCGCCAAAATGATCCGATAAAAAGCCGCATCGAATTATCAAAACCCCAATATTTGATGTGTTGCCTCACGGGCATCCTAAAAGCGCTCTTTCGATGACGCTCGTAGCGAACGCCATTTTGATTTTGGCGTTGATCTCCCTTTTAATCTGGATCGTGCTCATAATTTTTCGGGGCGGATTCTGGCGCGCAGATCAATGCCTCGCCCCAGTCTCAATGCCTATCCCGAGCCTTCCAGCGGTTGTCGCCATTATCCCGGCTCGCAACGAGGAAATGACAGTTGGACGCACCATTACATCGCTTATGGATCAAGACTATGCCGGTGATTTTTCGATTATTCTTATCAATGATAATAGCGAAGATGACACTGTCACCGCTGCAAAAGTTGCCGCTCAAGGAACGGATACTGTAACCATCATTGACGGAAAAGATTTACCTGCAGGTTGGACCGGCAAAATGTGGGCGGCCTCGCAAGGCGTTGAGGCCGCGAAAAATAAGTTTCCGGAAGCAAGCTATTTTCTTTTTACAGATGCGGATATTCATCACCACCCAGAAAATCTCTCGGAACTTATGGCCAAAGCTTTGGCAGAAAAACGAGCGTTGGTTTCATTAATGGTTCGATTGCGTTGCCAATCCTGGTCGGAACATCTTCTTATCCCGGCCTTTGTTTTCTTTTTTCAAAAACTTTATCCGTTCGCTTGGGTCAACAATCCAGGCAATAAAACTGCTGGAGCCGCAGGTGGATGCATGCTGGTCGATCGATCTGCACTCGAAAAAGCGGGCGGCATTGTCGCCATCAAATCCGAGATCATTGATGATTGCGCCCTCGCAAGACTTCTCAAAAAAGACCATTCGATTTGGCTGGGACTGACGCGATCGACAACCAGCCTTAGAGGATATGACAGACTTTCAGATGTCTGGCAGATGGTTAGCCGCACGGCATTTGTCCAACTCAATCATTCGGCGATAAATTTGATCGGCACTGTGATTGGCATGCTGTTCATTTACGTCGTACCAATCGCCTCGATTTTTATCGGCTTTTTGAGGCAAGAGACTGATTTATTGATATTAGGGCTTGCCGCCTGGGCGATGATGTCCATCGCCTACACACCGACGTTACGCCTCTATCGGCGGCCAATTTGGGAATCCTGTTTACTTCCCTTGGCAGCATTGCTTTATACTGTCATGACGATAGACTCGGCCCGGCAATATTGGTCGGGCAGCGCGCCTTCCTGGAAAGGCCGCCCAAATGCAGACAGAACAATACGGTAACGCAATGCCTTTAGATGATGTGCAACTTGGTCCAAACGAAGATGTGCTTTCGATTGTTAAAAAATCGGGCACCTCTTTCTATTGGGCCATGCGCCTTTTGCCTCAGGAAAAGCGTGATGCGATGTTTGCCATCTATGCGTTTTGCCGTGAAGTCGACGACATTGCCGATGGCGACGAAAAGCCGAGCACCAAACGAGAAAAGCTCGATCTTTGGCGAGATGAAATTAACTCCCTGTACGACGGCAAGCCCAACAATCTCATTACCCGGTCTTTGGCCAAACCCCTAAAAACCTACAATCTTGCAAAAGAGGATTTTGACGCAGTCATTGACGGCATGGAGATGGATGCGGTTGATCAACTCAGCTTCCAAGATATGACAGAACTCACCCTTTACTGCGACCGGGTCGCATGCGCTGTCGGCAAGCTTTCAAATGCTGTTTTTGGGCTCCGCGGTGAGCAAAGTCGAGCGCTTGCAAAGTCATTGGGAGAAGCTCTTCAACTCACCAATATTTTGCGCGATGTAAAGGAAGATGCCGAACGAAATCATGTTTATCTGCCGGCAGATTTACGAGCGCGCCATGGAATGGAGGGCGAGGCCGTTAACACAATCATTAAACACCCGGGACTTGCCGAGGCATGCAGAGAGCTTGCCCAGCAGGCTGAAAAGGATTTTTTAGAAGCCAAAACAATTATTGATCAATGTGATAAAACCTTAATTCAACCGGCAATCATAATGATGAAAATTTATCATCGCACATTTATTTTATTGCAGCGCCGCGGCTGGAACCGCCTCGACAGCCCGGTAAAAGTATCTAAAGCCTGGAAATTGTTATTGGCGGCACGTATTCTGATTTTTAAAGCATAAAATTGGGGACAAATTAAAAATTGAGCAATCAGGACGGCACTCAGCATAGATCAGTTGATGTTCAATCAAGTGAAGCCGCCTCTCTGGAGGATGTAATCCAGCGGGCACAGTCGCGCTTGCTCGACATTCAATTTGCCGATGGTCACTGGGCCTTTCCCTTGGAAGCGGATGTCACTATTCCGGCAGAGTATATTTTGCTTAACCATTACCTCGGTGAAATCGACGATGAGCTTGAGGCCAAATTAGCTAATTACATTCGCCGTATTCAAGGGAAGGACGGCGGGTGGCCGCTCTATCATGATGGTGACTTTAATGTAAGTGCCTCAGTTAAAGCCTATTTCGCCTTAAAACTTGTCGGCGATGATCCGGCTGAGCCCCATATGGTAAAAGCTAGGGACGCCATTCTTGCCCATGGTGGTGCTAAAGAGTCCAATGTTTTCACCCGCCTTACCTTGGCGCTGTTTGGAATGGTGCCTTGGAGGGCCACACCGGTCACTAGAATTGAAGTTTTGCTGGCACCCAAATGGTTTCCGCTGCATATCAATAAAGTCTCGTATTGGACGCGTACGGTTACCGTGCCATTGCTTATCTTGACCGCCCTCCGTCCAATCGCCAAAAACCCCCGTAACGTGACGCTTGATGAGCTATTCACTAAATCGCGTTTCGAAGAAGACTATCGAATTAAAAATCCAACAGAACATTGGATTGGCAGTTTGATGATTGTTCTCGACCGCCTCGCGCGACCGATCGAGAAATTCCTGCCAAACTATTTTGTTAATCGCAGTATCGACAAAGCCTTGTCGTTTATCGCCCAGCGATTAAACGGTGAGGACGGGCTCGGTGGCATTTTTCCCGCAATGGCAAATGCGCTGATGGCATTTGATGCGCTTGAAATCCCGAGGAATGATCCCCGCGTCATCACTGCCAGGAAAGCAATCGATAAGTTACTTATCTTTCAAAATGATGAAGCCTACTGCCAGCCCTGCCTGTCACCGGTCTGGGATACCGGGTTAGCCGCGCACGCAATGTTGGAAGTCAATCAATCCGCCGGCCCCAGGGATGCAAGAATTGATACAATCGGAAAGTCGTGTGATTGGTTGGAAGACCTGCAAATTAGGGACTGCATGGGAGATTGGGCAACTTGGCGACCAAAGCTGCGCCCCGGCGGTTGGGCTTTTCAGTACCGAAATGACTATTACCCGGATGTCGATGACACGGCTGTCGTGGCTATGGCGCTTCACAGAACAGGCAACAAAAAATATGAGCCGGCTATCCAACGGGCAGCCGAATGGGTGGTTGGCATGCAGTCAAAAGGCGGTGGCTGGGCGGCTTTTGATGTAGACAATGAATATTATATTTTGGAAAATATGCCCTTCGCTGATCACGGAGCGTTGCTCGACCCACCGAGCGCGGATGTCACTGCTCGCTGCATTAGTTTCCTGGCGCAAATCGGCTACGATTCCTCACATCCTGCGATGAGGCGCGGCATAAAATATTTAAAACGAGAACAAGAAGCAAGCGGGTCTTGGTTTGGGCGCTGGGGTACAAACTATATTTACGGAACCTGGTCTGTTCTGTCGGCTATCAATATCGCTGGTGAAGACATAACGACGCCTGACATCAAACAAGCTGTTGATTGGCTCATCGGCCAACAACGAGAAGATGGTGGCTGGGGTGAGGATTGTGCAAGCTATTGGCCAACACCCGATGAGGAACAAGATCATAATGACTTTGCGCTCTCGCTTCCGTCTCAAACAGCTTGGGCAATATTGGGACTTATGGCGGCCGGCGAAGGAAAAAGTGACGCAGTTGCGAAAGGCGCTCAATTTCTCATTGAAACATGCCAGGAAGATGGTGATTGGGTGGAGGAGCATTTCAATGCTGTCGGATTTCCACGCGTGTTTTATTTGCGATATCATGGGTATCGGCAATATTTCCCGCTGCTTGCGCTTGCGCGCTATCGAAACTTAGCAAGCACCGACTTAAATCATCCCATTTTCGGTCTTTAATCGGTGTGAGCCCGTGATACGCATTGGGTTTATCACAGGTATCCAAAAAGAGGCCGCCATACTGCGTGAGAATTCAAATCTTCTAAAATCGGATATCGCCTGTGCCGGCGCCAATACGGAGCGAGCCTACCAACTGGCGGGTACTTTGGTTGAAAATGGCTGCGACGTACTTGTTAGTTTCGGTATTGCCGGCGCACTTGGTCCAACTTTAAATCCGGGTGATCTGGTTTTTCCTAACTCTGTCCTAGATGCCGATGGAAACACGTACAAAATCGACACCACTTGGCGCGAGACGGTAATTTCTCATTTGAAAGCGATCAAAATAAATTCGAATGGCCCGCTTTTTGGATCAGAAAAAATTATATCCACAGCGCGTGAGAAACAAGATTTTAACCAAACATTGGGCGCAGTGGCGGTGGACATGGAATCGCTCGGCGTTGCAAAAGCCGCCGATGAAAACACTATTCCCTTTATCGTCATTCGCGCTATATCTGATACCGCCGGTCAAAACCTCCCAACCGCAACTTTCAATGCGATTGACGAAAAAGGAAATATTCAAACTGCGAAAATATTGGGGAAATTAGCAAAAAACCCCAGAGATATAGCTAACCTCATAAAGCTAGCCAGCAACAGCCGCAGAGCATTCGCGAGTTTACGCCGCGTCGCTGCGCTCGGCTTCGACTTCTAGACGTTCTGCTACAACTTCATCAAAAATAAAATCGGCCGGTCGCTGGTTTTCAAGAGAAATCTCGGGTGCCATCGGCTTTTCTGTATTCACGCCAACCAAGGCAACTTTCAAAGCTTTGAGAGGATGTGCGACTGTATCCATCACAGCCGTCGGCTCATAGCCGCAATGGACCATGCAATCCGCACATTTTTCATAATTCCCCGTGCCGTATTTCGCCCATTCAGTGTCTTCCATCAGCTCCTTGAAGGAATTGGCGTAGCCTTCTCCTAAAAGATAACAAGGCCGTTGCCAGCCAAATACGTTGCGTGTTGGATTACCCCAAGGCGTGCAGTGGTAGCTCTGATTGCCCGCCAAATAATCCAAAAAGAGAGATGACTGACTAAAGCGCCACTGCCGATCTTTGCCTTTCCGAAACACGTCTCTGAAAAGCAGTTTGGTTTTTTCGCGGTTGAGGAAATGCTCTTGATCGGGTGCCCTCTCATAGGCATAGCCCGGCGAAACCGTAATACCCTCAACACCCAAATCATTGCAGGCAAAATCAAAGAATTCGACAATCTCATCTGATGTCATTTGATCAAATAGCGTGCAGTTTACATTTACGCGAAAACCCATTTCTTTGGCTTTACGAATAGCTGAAACAGCGCGTTTAAAAACACCTTCCTGAGCAACCGCGTGATCGTGATGTTTTTCAAGACCGTCCAGATGCACCGAAAACGTCAAAAAGGGGCTGGGCTCAAATTGATCCAGTTTCTTTTCGAGCAGTAAGGCGTTGGTGCAAAGATAAACAAATTTCTTGCGTCCAACGATCGCCTTCACGATTTCCGGCATTTCCCGGTGGAGCAAGGGCTCGCCTCCTGGAATCGAAACAATCGGAGCACCGCACTCATCTACAGCGGCAAGACACTCTTTCAAACTCAAACGCCTGTTGAGAATTTCTTCTTCATAATCGATCTTACCGCAGCCTGGACAAGCCAAGTTACACCGAAACAACGGCTCCAGCATGAGAACAAGGGGATAACGTTCGATCCCTTTGAGACGTTGCCGCAGAATATAACTTCCGACGCGCAGTTGTTGGATCAGAGGAACTGCCATCGATTTATACTCTCGCCTTCGAGCTGTTGGCTTTAGTGTCAACATCCAGCAATTCGGGCGGAAGTTTAAATTGGATGTTTTCTTCAACACCTGCAACAAGCTCTAGATCTATTTCGCCGAACTCTTTTAGCCGCTCAATAAGCTCCGTCACTAATTCTTCCGGTGCAGAGGCTCCAGCTGTAATTCCAATTGTTTTAACATCCTCAAGCCATTTCGGATCAAAACTCTTGGCATCATCGATCAAATGGCTCGGAATTTTATCTTCCGCCCCAATTTCTCTCAATCGGTTGGAGTTTGAGCTATTTTGCGCACCAACCACCAATAACAAATCTATATCATCTGTAATTTGGCGAACGGCTTGCTGACGGTTCTGTGTGGCGTAACAAATATCGCGCACGTCAGGTCCGATAATATTCGGAAATTTAACCTTCAGAGCTTCTATTATATCGCGGGTGTCATCAACACTAAGAGTGGTCTGTGTTACGTAAGCGACTTGATTGTCATCCCGCACTGCAAGTGCTCCAACATCCTCAACTTTCGTAACGAGATGGACGTTCCCCGGAATTCGTCCCATCGTGCCTTCAACTTCCGGATGCCCAGCATGACCGATTAACATAACATCCCGGCTATTGGCCGCATGGTTTTGACCTTCTTTATGAACTTTTGAGACCAGAGGACAAGTCGCGTCTATAATTGGCAAGTTGCGAAGACGCGCTTGATTTTCCACCACTTCTGAAATGCCATGGGCACTGAATATGGTTACACCTTCGTCCGGGATTTCTTCAACTTCCTCGACAAATATCGCGCCTTTTTGGCGCAATGTATCGACAACCCGTTTATTGTGCACGATTTCGTGGCGCACATAGACGGGTGCGCCGTAGATTTGCAGCGCACGTTCAACGATTTCTATGGCGCGCTCAACACCTGCGCAAAAGCCACGTGGCTGCGCAAGAAGAACTCGGTATTTTGGATTTGATTCACTCAATGAATCTCTCACTTACTTTATTTTAGATCAAACATATTAGAATAATTCTACCGCACAGAAAATGATCTTCACGCCACGTCCTGTCAAATCAATTAAAATACCGTATAACCGTTTTAGGCAAATATAGAGGGTTACGTTGAAAGTTCTTTTAACAGGAGCAACCGGATTTGTTGGCGCAGCGATTTTGCGGCGCTTGGTTAGTCGCGGCGACGCCGTTCGCGTACTTGTCAGAGAATCCAGCGATCGGCGTAATCTTGAAGGCCTCAACTGCGAAATTGTTATTGGCGATCTCACTGATAAATCGTCATTAAAGGCCGCTCTACAAAATTGTCAGGCATTGTTTCATGTCGCGGCTGATTATCGAATTTGGATGCGCAATCCAGACGAAATGGTCGAAACAAATGTTACCGGCACAACACACCTGATGGAAGCAGCCTTATCGGCCGGTGTCCCAAGAATTGTTTATACAAGTAGCGTGGCCACACTTGGTAGCAATGCAGATGGGACGCCTGCGGATGAGGCGACGCCGTCTTCGCTTGGGTCCATGGTAGGCACCTATAAAAGATCGAAATATCTCGCTGAACAAGAAGTACATCGTCTCATTAAAGAACATTCCCTCCCCGCGATCATCGTCAACCCAAGCACCCCCCTCGGACCTCGGGACATCAAACCAACACCAACAGGCCGAATGATCGCAAAAGCCAGCAAAGGTGAAATGCCGGCCTATGTTGATGCCGGCCTAAACGTCGTGCATGTAGATGACGTCGCAAGGGGTCATATTCTCGCTTTCGAAAATGGTGTCATGGGCGAGCGCTATATTTTGGGCGGCGAAGATATGACTTTGAAATCCATCTTAGACACAATCGCCATAATTACCGGCGAGCCCGCGCCCAAGATCTGCATCCCCCACAATATTGTGCTGCCGCTCGCATATTTGGCAGAAGCATGGACGAGGCTGAGCAATGGCTCGGAGCCTTTTGCGACGGTCGACGGTGTTAACATGGCAAAGAAAAAAATGTATTTCAGTTCAGACAAAGCAATCCGAGAAATAGGCTACACCTACCGCCCGGCGACTGAGGCTTTTCGTGATGCTATAAAATGGTTTGGCGACAATGGATATTTGGATTAACTAGAGACTATTATGCAAGCCATCATGTTAGCCGCCGGCGTTGGCGCGCGTCTCTCCAATAACGATGAAACTTATCTGCCGAAATGCCTTTTGCAATTCGATGGGCAAAGCTTGCTCGCTCGCCATGTCGAAATTTTAAAATCAAACGGTGTTGAGAAACTTACGCTCGTGGTGGGGTACCGCGAAAATGACATCGCAAAAGAAATAGCTGCCATTGGTGTAGCGGATTTTGTCGAAACGGTCACAAATCCGCAATATCGCGAAGGCAGCATTGTTTCACTTGCCACTGCCGCCAAAATCATGCGTTCAGGTGACGAAATTTTGTTTATGGATGGCGACGTGCTTTATCATCCTGACTTAATTCGGAAACTTGTTTCTGCCGACGGAGATTGCCTTTTATTTGATCCGGATTTCGAACCAGGCGATGAACCGGTAAAACTGTGCTTGAAAGACAATCAGATTGTTGAATTCGCCAAAATTGTTGACGTCGAATTTGACTCTGTCGGTGAATGGCCAGGTTTTGTAAAATGGTCACCCAGGGCGGCCGAGCAAATTGCAGATTTTACCGATAGAATTGTCGGCGAAGGCTCTATCGATCATCCTTATGAAGAGGCGTTCCGCGAATACCTCCTCAGCTCAGATGGCGCCAACACCCTATATGAGAACATAACCGGTCTGCCGTGGATCGAAATAGATTTTCCCGAAGATTTAGATTACGCCCGCGACATAATCCTGCCGCAGCTCAAATCTTAAACCCGGTAGACGTATTCTTTATCCGCTTCACGTTCGATATCCGGCGGATAATTTTTACGTTTATCGGCATAATACGCCGCCAAATGATCCCCCTCTGATAAACGATTATAGGTCGAGAAATACAGCCGCCGCGTCGAATTTGTTAAATTTCTGGCTGACTTATGAGGTGCGTAGGAATCAAAAAATATTACGTCGCCGGGTTGAGTAGGATAGGCGGTGAAATCCATGGCTGCCGTTTGTTTCTCCGTTAGCGGCTCCCACTCCTTGCCAACCAATAGAAAGTCGCTCGCTGAATTGGGGCGCGGCGCAACTTCAAGGCATCCGTTTTCAAGAGTTGCCTCATCAATGCAGACCATCACGTTTATAAAGTAGTCGGCATATGCCTCCCAACCTGCTTGCGAGTCCTGATGGGGCTTGAAGCCTTCTCCGCCCGACATTTTAAAATTGATCTTATCTTTGAAGAGAACTGCTTTCTCTCCCAACAACTGGCCAACAGAGGGGAGAAAGCAATCAGCCAGTTCTCGGAGGCCGCTGTGAAAAGGTGTCATATTTTCGATACGATTGATTAAATCTTTTTCACCGTCAAGCAAACTGGTCTCATGGTAAACCCAATGCTTGCCAGCTTCCTCGGGGCGCTCTGTGATCTCAGCTGCCCACCTTTGAATGTCAGCTGTATCACCCGCATCAAAGGCCTTGTTCAGCAGCACAAAACCCTGATCCAAAAAGTGAGCGACCTGATCTTTTGATAATGTAGGTGTCTTCAACATGCTCTTAAAATAGGGGAAAGTTTATGATTTGAAAATTGCCAATTGTGCCAATATCGCGAAACAGCTATGACATAACCATAATTTCAGTCAATTTTGGATTAATATGAGCTCATTACCGCCATCTGAACCCGGGACAGAACCCCTTTCCAAGGCACTGGCTTTGACAAAATCGGCAAAGCTAAAGGCACTTTTGCATTCTACCGACACCGAATTCCTGATGGAAGCCCATGATGGGATTTCTGCGAAAATCGTCGAAGAGGCAGGTTTTAAAGGTATTTGGGCATCTGGCTTGGCGATGTCCGCAGCACTCGGCGTACGAGACAGTAACGAAGCATCTTGGACGCAGGTTCTGGAAATGCTCGAATTTATGTCGGACGCGACCCGCATCCCAATTCTCGTCGATGGCGATACTGGATACGGCAATTTCAACAATTTGCGCCGCGCGGTTCGAAAGCTGGGCCAGCGCGGCATCGCCGGAATTTGCATTGACGACAA
>CAJXJM010000015.1 GCA_913054205.1 uncultured Rhodospirillaceae bacterium | reverse complement strand
CCAGAAATCAGCAGCAAGGTATGTGCAGGCTTGTGATCACCGAGAATCTCTTTTCGAATGCGGCGCATGTCATCCAGATCATCGCGGCTTACCAGATAGGTGGTTAATTTAACGAGGTCATTGAGCCCCATATCAGCGTCTTTTAGCACAGCCTCAATGTTGCGGTAGAGGCTGGCGTATCTGGCCTTCGAAATCAGGTTCAATAGAGCCGTCTTGGTTCGATCCAACCTGGCCGGCAAAAAACACCATCCGCTCCTCGGGGTGGACTTCAACTCCATGAGTATAGGGATTAAACGGCGCATTCATCGATTCTGGATTATAATAACGGGGCATCACTCACTCCAATAATTATTGTTGAGCGGCAACTCTAGCGTACTACCCAGATAGCTGAAAGCAGATGTCTTTCACCCCCGCCTCGCTCCTCCGCCATCAAGGGAGAGGCTATTTAGCGCTACGTCTTCGACGCAATAATTAAGTGACAGTCACTTAATTCACTTAATTAACTATTTCGAGGCGAAGCCTTCGATTTCGACCAGGAATTCCGGACGTGCCAAGCCAGAGATCACTAACAATGTATGCGCTGGCATGAAATCACCGAGGATCTCATTGCGCATATCTCGAAACGCGGCAAGGTCCTCAGAGCGAACCAGATAGGTTGTCATTTTGACCAAATCCGTCATTTCCATGTCGGCCTCGGTTAAAATTGCTTCAATATTTGAATAAGCATTGCGCGTCTGACCGGCGATATCCTCAGGGATATTGCCATCCGTGTCTGCGCCAACCTGACCGGAAAAGAAGATCATACGCTCTCCCGCCTGAACTTCTGCACCATGGGTATAAGGACCTGCCGGAGCACCGAGTGCTTCTGGATTAAAAAGTCGTGCCATAATCGTTCCTTTCTAAATTTTAAAAAATAAGAGGGGCGGAAAGCTCACGCTTCCCGCGCCAATGGGATATAAGAGGGGCGGAAAGCTGACGCTTCCCGCCCCGGTCTGGAGGAGTAACCAGAAACCTAGACCGCAGGTATTACATCCATGGGGCCAAATATGCTTTATCCCCCTGGTTTAAGTTCCTTCCAGACTTTCTGAGTGACATCGGTCATTGCAGCGTCATGATAACACGTTAGGTTAGCGAGTGGTTAATGTTGTATTGCCTCTGTGTCCCATAAGGTCTATCTGTTCGGCGAAATGACGACAGATTCACAAACACCTATTCACGTGATTGGCGGCGGGCTGGCAGGTTCGGAAGCCGCCTGGCAAATCGCCAAATGTGACATACCAGTTGTGCTCCATGAAATGCGCTCGGTGCGCACAACCGATGCCCACCAAACAGATGGATTGGCCGAGCTCGTCTGTTCAAATTCGTTCCGGTCCGATGATGCGAATCACAACGCTGTTGGGCTTTTGCATGACGAAATGCGGCGCTTGGGTTCGCTGATATTTGAATGCGCGGATGCCAATCGTGTGCCCGCCGGCTCTGCTCTGGCAGTTGACCGCGAAGGTTTTAGCGTTGCTGTTCAACAGGCTATCGAAGGCAACTCTTTGATAACCATCGCGCGCGAAGAAATTACAGAAATTCAGCCAGAGGAATGGGGCAGCACGATTATTGCGACTGGCCCGCTGACCTCACCCGATTTGAGCGCGGCCATTATTAATCTCACCGGCGACGAAAGCCTCGCCTTTTTTGATGCCATTGCGCCCATTGTCTACAAAGACAGTATCGATTTTGACAAAGCCTGGTACCAATCTCGCTATGACAAAGGTGATGGCGCAGACTATATCAATTGCCCGCTCAACGCCGATCAATATGACACCTTCATCCAGGATTTAATTGAAGGTGAAAAAGTATCTTTCCATGAATGGGAGGAAAACACGCCCTATTTCGAGGGCTGTCTACCAATTGAAGTGATGGCGGAACGGGGACCGAAAACGCTTTCCTATGGTCCGATGAAACCGGTTGGCCTGACCAATCCGCATGACCCTGAGCACAAACCCGCCGCGATTGTTCAATTGCGCCAAGATAATGCGCTCGGCACGCTTTACAATATCGTCGGTTTTCAGACCAAGCTGACCTACGGCGAACAGAGGCGCGTATTCCAAAAAATCCCCGGTTTGGAAAAAGCCGAGTTTGCTAGGCTCGGCGGATTGCACCGCAATACCTTTATCAATGGCCCCAAATTGCTTAGCCCGACACTTGCCTTAAAGGCGCATTCCAAGGTCAGATTTGCCGGCCAAATTACCGGCTGCGAAGGATATGTTGAAAGTACCAGCATCGGCTTGCTGGCTGGGCGATTCGCAGCTTTTGAGCAACTCGGACGTGATTACCCTCTGCCGCCCGCGGAAACCGCGCTGGGCGCCTTACTCAGCCACATTACAGGCGGCGCGGACGCTTCAACCTACCAGCCGATGAACATCAATTTCGGGCTCTTTCCACCCATTGATCGCCCCCTAATTGATGAAAATGGTAAGAAAATCAAAAGGTTAAAGGGAAGAGACCTAAAATTGGCGATGAGCCAACGCGGGCGAGAGAAAATGTCCGATTGGATCGCTCAGGCGACTTATCCATAGATTTTCCTCAAGAAATTTAGCTTTATCCACAACGAAGTGCCGCTCGGAAATCGACAGCCCAGCCTAAAAACGGCACTATAGCGGCTTGGGAGATAACAAGTATTAGCTGGCAGGCTCGTATCAGGAATCAGGCCCTGGTAGGAGTGAGTGTGTGACTAAAATAAAACTGCCAATGTAGCCACGATAGCGAAACAGATCAGGTCACAGTTCTAGAGCTTCGAAAATTCGATGATTCTCGAGCGGTATTTCCGGATACGGAGCATGGTGCAATCCGCCTCTACCCAGCGGGTGGACCGCCAGTATTCCCAATCGTCACAGCGCACGACATCATGTCGATTGATTGGGCGGCGCGCTCAGATCACATCGATGGGTCCTCACCGGCCCTCGCTAGAACGATCCGCGTACAGCCTTAAAAGTTAACATCATCTGCCGGCCGGCACGCCCCTTTTCGATCTTTACATCAAACGGATTGAAATCCCTGTTCTCAATTCGATTGAGAAAAAGTTCGGCCAAACTCGCTTGTAAAAAAATCGCCCGATAGCGTTTGTCTATTTTGCCGCCCAATTTTGAACGGGCTTGGCCGATCTCGGCGCGAGCTATTTCAACCATATGCTTGATCGCCGAACGAATTTCCGGCGTCGGCTTTTGCGCCTGGAAAGTATAGGTATCAAAGCCGCAATCCTGCATTAAGGATTGCGGCATAAATATGCGTTTGTACTTTGACAATATAGAAGACGCTCGGATGATCCCGGTGAGCGCCCAGGCAACGCTGACATGCTCAGACGCTTCGGCCAAATTTTCAGATCGTTGAGTGCCGGAAGGTTGGAGCAGCTCCAGCATAAGCGCGTTTAATCTGCCGACCGTTCCGACAGCGTACTCCCGGAGCTCGGTGTCATTTTTGGGTGGTTCATCGATCATGTCGCGCGAGCGCGCGTTAATCAGCTGGTCAAACAGCGAACGGCTCAAATTATCGTGGTTAATAATTTTCGCCACGCCAGCCACAATGGCATGATCGTCAAAATTTCCAGCCGGGTCTGCATAAATGCGCTCAATCGCGTCTCGCCACCATTGCAGGCGGATTTCTCCCAGCAATGGCTCGCTCACTACCTCACGTGATTTGGCGATCTCCGCATTGAAAGCCAATAGAGTGAAGAGGCCTTCGCGCGCATCTTCAGGTGCGAACAATGTACAAAGAAAGCGGTCCCGATCCTGGCGACGGGTTTCTTCCGCCATATATGAAAGTGCACTAGCCATTTGAATATGTCATATAGTATTCGAGAAGTGAGACCAAGGGGATGAAAGCCAGGCCGTGAACAACGACGCCTCACGCAAAGGAACAGTTTATATTGTCGGTGCCGGTATGGCGGGGTTGTCGGCTGCGGTTTGCTGTGTGCAAAAAGGTCGCACCATCCGTTTGTTCGAAGCGACCAACCATGCCGGCGGTCGTTGTCGATCCTACAATGATGCCGTGCTTGAGCGCATCATCGATAATGGCAATCACCTCATTCTAGCTGGCAATACTGGGATCAAGAGCTATTTGGAAGCAATCGGCGCGACGAACGGTTTTGAAGCTGTCGATCCGGTCTCCTTTGAATTTATCGACCTGGATTCTGATGAAAGCTGGTCTTTGGTCCCAAGCCAAGGCTGCATTCCTTGGTGGATTCTGTTTCCGAGCCAACGCATTCCCGGCACCAGCCTTGGTGACTACCTTTCGCTCTCAAAACTTAAATCTGCGGCAGATCAACCTTTGGCCAACCTTATTGATCCCGCGCGGCCTATTTTTGATCGGTTTTGGCAGCCTTTGTGTCACGCTGTTCTAAACACAGATGCCAACGAAGGATCAACGGCTTCAATTTGGGCGATGTTGTCTGAGACTTTGTTGAAAGGCCGCGAGGCCAGCCGTCCGATGCTCACCAAAGAGGGGCTTTCGGCAGCCTTGGTCGATCCGGCCGTTGCTTATTTAGCCACCCATCAAGTGGCCCCAGAATTCAGCACCCGTCTTCGCACGATAGACAAAACGACTGAGCGCGTTCAAGCGATAACTCTGGATGACCAAAGGATTGCTCTCGGCCCCGAAGACGCGCTAATCCTGGCACTGCCGCCTAACGAAATTTCTCCATTGATTCCTGAGATTGACGTACCGACCGAAACGCGGGCCATCGTTAATGTTCATTTCCGGCTCGACGATCCGCCCATTCTGCCAAACAACGCGCCCTTTATCGGCATGATCGGCAGCACATCGCAATGGCTTTTCAAACGCGGAGATGTATTTTCAGTCACGATCAGCGCCGCCGACGCGTTGGCCGAGCAGTCCAACAGCGACATTGCGACAATCGTGTGGCGGGAAATCGCAAAAGTCATTGGCCGCGATGCAACGCGCGTCCCACCGGTCCGCGTTATCAAGGAGCAGCGTGCGACAATTGCTCAAACACCCGCGCAAAATAAGCGCCGACCTGATTCGGCGACAAAGTGGCAAAATCTCTTTCTTGCCGGCGATTGGACCAATACCGGCCTACCGGCAACCATCGAAAGCGCTGTGCGTTCTGGCCAAAAAGCCGCAGAATTGCTGCCAAATTAAATGGTTTCATTAAGTATTCAGTAATCATCTACCGAATAATCTTTTGTTTGTGTGTACTTACTCGGCTTTTTGGAATTAAGATAGCCGCGAGTAAGCCCTTTACGTTAACAATCAGCTCAGGAGAAAGAGGGAGAATTATGGGAAATCCACTAGATTCATTAACCGGCACAATTGTATGTGGCCTCATTTTAACCGTCATTATGGTCGTTCTAACGAACGTCATAGCGTCCTAGATTAACGAAAAGGAGGTCACATCATGGAATTTGGAATGGAATATTGGACTTTCATCGTTCGTTGGGCGCATGTCCTTTGCGGTGTCATGTGGGTCGGTTTGTTGTGGTACTTTAACTTTGTACAAACACCAACCGTTCCGACAATTCCCGATGAACTAAAACCAGCGATACCAAAGCATATCATGCCGGTAGCGTTGTTCTATTTCCGTTGGGCCGCTTTAGGTACTTTGGTATTTGGACTGCTGCTCGCATGGATGAATGGCTATATCGGCGATGCATTGTCACTCGGCTTAACCAGTGGCGCTGCACGTGACGCATCTATCGGCTTCGGCATGTGGATGGGTATCATTATGGCGTTCAATGTATGGTTCATCATTTGGCCAAACCAGCAAAAGCTTATTGGTCTGGTTGAATGTGCTGATGAAGATAAACCGCAGCTCGCACGTACCGCTGCTTTGGCATCACGGACCAACACAATGCTTTCGATCCCAATGCTTTATGCAATGGTATCTGCTCAGAACCTATACACTTAGACTGGTCGAAGATTAGAAAGAATGAGGTCGCTTCGGCGGCCTCATTTTTTGTGTGCCCTAATTAAGTGACAGTCACTTAATTAATATATGTGTGACCCTCGTCATAGCGCTGCTTCCAATACACCGATAGGCTATTGAAAAATAGAAACCAGGTGTTGGAGTTTTTTAGGTGAGCCTCACAGGTGCATTGTCTACGGCCGTTTCAGGGCTAAATGCCAGCGCAGTTCAGTTTAGAATTGCGGCGAATAATATCGTCAATGCCAATACGCCAAATTATCAAGCCAAAGAAGTCCGCACCCTTAGCCAGATCGCAGGACTGGAACAGGGAAATCATGGCGCGGCGGTCGGCGGCGTAACGACGACGATCGTTGATGGTGGTGATGTCAATCTCGCCTCTGAATTCATTGATCTCACTCAAGCCAAGATATCCTACACCGCAAACGCGCAGGTCATCGCCACAACCGAAGAATTGGTTGGATCGCTTCTCGATGTCCTAGGTTAATCGCCTAGCCTCCCCTAAACAGCTTGCATTCAGCCCCCTAATTATCGATCATTCGCGCAATATGGAGAGGGTAATGCACGAAATATTCATTCAAACAGATGACCAACGCGCAATTCTTGAAACGGTGCAGCGCTTCGTTGAAGAAGAGGTCACGCCGCGCGCAGCCGAACTTGATGCAAACACAGACCCGGCAGAAAGTTTTTCTTGGGAAATTGTCGAAAAGGCCCATGAAGTCGGCATCCGTCAGATGACGCTCCGGGAGGAATATGGTGGACTCGGAACAGATTCGCTCACCACGTCCATGGTGATTGAAGAACTCGGCAAAGGCGATCTCGGCGTCTCGGTAATTTTTGCCCAAACACTCAAGATTGCCCAGATCATGCAAATTGCCCTCAACGAAGAGCAGCGTGCACGGGTGTTGCCAAATTTCGCTGAAGACCCCCGCGGTATGCTGGGTATTGGTATTACCGAGCCCGACAACGCATCGAACTACTTCATCCCTCACCCCACACCGTTTCGCACGACAGCCGAGAAAACCGATGGCGGCTGGATCGTCAACGGCATGAAGCACTTTATCTCGAACGGCAATCGCTCGACCTTTTACCTGGTGTTTGTCCAGACTGAGAAAGGCAAACCTCTAGCCGAGGGCAGTACCTGCTTTTTGCTGGAGCGCGACCGTGAAGGTTTTTCGATTGGCCGTATCCACGACAAAATGGGCGAACGTCTCGCCAATAATGCGGAATTGGTTTTTCAAGACTGTTTTATCCCAGATGAAAATGTCGTCGGAGAAGTTGGAAATGGCTTTGGCGTACTCGCTGAATTCTTTCCACAAAGTAACGCATATGCCGGTGCGAGCATCTTAGGCGTTGCTGAAGCTTGTTATACCAAAGCAGTCGATTGGGCGACCATTCGAGTACAGGGCGGCAAACCGTTGATCCAGCATGACGGTATTCGTGCTCAATTGGCCGAGATGCGCATGCTGATTGATGCCTCGCGCTCTTATATCCACCGTGCTTGTTATCTCGCCGATCATCAGGAGGAAGGTTGGGATAAAACGCTCGGCGTACTCCCCAAGACCATGGCCTCACAGGCTGCATGGAAAATAGCCACCTGGTGCCTCGAAATTCACGGCGGCCACGGCTATATGAAGGAATTCGGCGTGGAAAAACTGGTGCGCGATGCGGCGGCCTTTCTTCATTCCGATGGCGTTAACCGCACGCTGTTCCTAAAAGCTGCCAATTTTATGTTTGAGGACTAAATCATGAAAGCGATGGTGCTCGAGAAAGCCAATACACCATTTATTTTAAAAGACGTACCGGACCCGGTCGCCGGCCCCGGCGAAGCCGTGGCAAAAGTCTATGCCTGCGGCTCTGGCTTGACGATCCAGCATTATAAAGCGGGGCGGACCCCTGCTGTCTTCCCGCGCATCATCGGCCATGAAATCTGCGCAGAGATTGTCGAAATTGGAGCCGGCGTAAGCAATCTTCAAATCGGCGACATTGTCACCTCGTATTTCTATATGAACTGCGGCACTTGCAAATACTGCCTTTCCAACCATGAACCGCTTTGCGAAAATCTCGGCGGATATGTCGGGCGGGAATGCGATGGCGGCTATGCGGAATTTATGAAACTACCATCTCGCTGGTTTATCAAACTGCCAGAGGGTCTCGATTGGCAAAACCAGCCGGCCCATGTCGGTGTTGCCATGGATGCGCTGGCAACGCCCTATAAAGTGTTGAGGCGCGCTAGGATCAGACCCGGCGAAACGGTTGCAGTGTTTGGTGCCGGCGGTGGTCTCGGCATTCATCAGGTGATGTTGGCGAAATGGGCGAATGCACATGTGATCGGTGTCGACACCAAAAGCAACAAGTTTGACGCTATTAAAAATGCCGGTGCCGATGAAGTCGTCGACGCCTCCGAAGGAAATGTTGTTGAAGCGCTGATGGATATCACCGATGGCAAGGGCGTCGATGTCTCTGTCGATTATGTATCGGCCCAGGTCACACTGGAAGCCGCCACATCTGCCCTTGGCCGGCAGGGCCGCATGGTCACGCTCGGCGGGGCGGGAGAACAGTTCAACGTCAACGCCAAGCATCTACTTTCAAATGAAATAGATGTGCTCGGCAGCCGCTATGTCACGCCACTGGAGATCATCGAAACCTATGAGTTGATGGCCCGCGGTGAGGTTTGGCCAATTGTCACCGAAATCCGCCCCCTCGAAGAAGCCGAGATTGTCCACGACTTGGTCGAAAAAGGCGACGTTACCGGCCGCGCAGCTTTGTTGGTAAACGAGCCCAAGTCAACGTAGTGAAAATCGCCATCAATCTAAGGAGAGTACGGAAAACAGTTGCTTTCTGTATGGGCTCCAGATGTCCGCTACACTCTCTAAAGCGGACACTAATTTCATAGCCCAGAGAGTCCGCTATTAGCCAAAAGCGGACATTTAGCTGGATATTGAAAAAAATTTGTCACTTGGTAAGCGGTAGTATGTCAGGTGCCACCAGACCAATTCTCCCGCATTTCGCAGATCACAGTCGTGGAGGAAAGTGCCTTACCATAACTATAAGAGAATAATGTCCCAGCCTAAAGAAAACTTGTTTCCGCCGGTTGATTAAAATGTAAGATGCTGGGGTAAAATAAGGGGGATGGATAGTGAGTCATTTGGTATCGGCCAGCCGGTCAGGCTTTTGCCTGTGTTCTAAGGTCCCCGCACGCCCACGCTAATATTCTATCGATTGATATTGAGAACGCCTTAAATGGTTAGGGTGTCCTGCAGATTCTAACCGGAGAAGATGTCGCTGAGGACGGTCTGGGTGGCATCCCTTGTGCTCAATTGGCGGGTGATGGTGGCTGGTTAAAAGGGTATCGCACGCAGTCAAACAATTGCCGTGGTAGGAAGCGACACTCGATCGTCTTTTTCCAGCGGGTGATCATCGCTAATCATCAATTGGAAAATTGGTGGATATCGTCAAATATTATTGCTTCCATGCCACCATCAACAGCTATATTCGTGCCATTGATCCAGCCGGATTCATCATCCAATAGGAAGGCGACCGCGGGGGCAATTTCTTCCGGATGGCCGGGGCGGCCTACACGTTCAATATCAGTTTTCGCTTTCTCGCCAAATGCGGCAACGAAATCGTCAATTATTGGCGAATCAACCGGTCCCGGGCTGACGGAATTTAAACGGATACCCCGATCATGCCAGCGCATGGCATTCGCTTTGGTCCAAGTAATGAGACATTCCTTTGAAAAGAAATAGCTGCGTGGAAAGCCGACATCATGTTCTGTGCAAAAAGCTTCACGGTCGGCATCGTCATCTAGGCTGAGGCATTTCTTCACAACACCAATATTTGGCTGCCAGCCAAATCCAGCCAAAGACGCCATGTTAACGATTGATGCGCCATCGGCGAGCTTGGGTACGATCATCTCCGTAAAGCGGCGCAGCGCAAAGAAATTCACCGTAAGTACCAGCGCGGCATCCTCTCCGCGAGGGGGTAGCCCGGCAATGTTGCATAATCCGTCCGCCGGACCCTCAAATGCTTCTACCGCCGCTTTGATCGACGCATTTCCTGCACCAAAATCAGTCAGTTCAATCCGATGATATTCGTCTACATTGTCAGTCCGCTCGGTGCGATCAAAACCAACAACCGTTGCCCCTCGCTCGCGCAACAATGCGCAGGTTGCCTCACCAATACCCGATGCTGAACCGGTTACTATTATACGTTTTCCTTTGAGTGCCATAAGCGATTCCCCTTTCCTTAATCAAATGCCATCCTAAAGAATTAAAGTCTAATATCTATGAAAATCAAGCAGAAACGAATGTCTCCTTTGGGTCAAAAGCAGACTCTTTTGCCAAATCCAGTTTATGTCTGCTTTCGGGGGTAAAGCAGACGTTTCGACCCAATACCAAAACCACTGATTTTCCCTATGGGCGTCCTTGACTTGGCTGGTGTTAGGTTCCGTATTTTCGTTATTATAAGTAAAATCTTATCAAGCTAAGACTTAAACTTCCAAGATAACTTTCAAGCGCTTATCGCTGGGTTCCATCAGCAACTTTATCGCTTCGCTGAGATCATCCAGTTTATGCGTGTGGGTGATAAACGGCGTGAGATCGACCTTGCCGTCTTCCACCAGTTTGATACTGGCGGGAAAATCTGAGGGCAGGGCAGCGCGGGCGTTGATGATATTAAGCTCTTTAAAATAAAACTCATAGAACGGCAATTTTCCTTCGAGCGCGGCATAAATGCCAAAAGGGATAATCCGCCCACCGATGCGCGCCAAATCCATTGCCTCGCCGAGCACTGAAATATAGCCAACAGCTTCAATCACCACATCTGCGCCCCGCCCCTCGGTGAGCTTCAATACTTCAGCTTTTGCCGCCTCACCATGCTCGACAACGACATCGGCACCCATTTGCGACGCCAATCCTCGTTTATAGGCATTTCGAGAGACACCGATAACGGTTTTTACACCAAGCGCCTTAGCAACTTGAATTTGCAGCAAGCCGGTCACCCCAAGACCTAGGATTACCACAACCTCATCTGATTGAATATTGGCTCTGTTTTGGGCGTGCAGTACTGTGGTCATCACTTGGATGAGCGGTGCTTCCGTCATGTCTATTTTGGTGCCGAGTGCAAATATGTTTGATGCCTGGGTTAGAAAATATTCGGCAAATACGCCGTCAATCTCACGGCCGACCAGCCCGCCATTTTCACAAAGATGGGTATCGCCTTTGTCGCAGTAGAAGCAATCACCGCAATACAGCACAGGATCAACGATTACGCGATCGCCGGGGCCACTGCCATCAGCCGCCTGCCCTTCAATAATTTCGCCGACCGCCTCATGCCCCATGACGATCGGCGTGTTGGCCGGAATGCCGCCACTATAGATTTTTGTGTCCGTGCCGCAGATACCGACATGGCTAATTTTCACCAGCACTTCGCCTGCGCCACAAGTAGGAGTTGGGCGGTCCGTTATGGCGACTTTATTTGGCTCACTTAATAGCGCTGCTTTCATTTAGCTCTCTTATAAAATTTCGTTTAATTGAATACTCAGCTCAACCATCCGGTGATGGGCGGTGTGTTCTGCGAGAAATCTTTTCCGCGCGGCTTCGGCAATTTTTTGGCGTTCTTTAGGCGCGTTGGCATAACGATCTATCAAACCTGGCAACGCGTCCAATGATTTAAAATAGACCGCCTCAACATCGGGCTCAAACAAAGAAAGCGAGTCTTCTCGCCAATCCGTTAGGGCAAAGGCACCGCTCGCGGCGATTTGGAAAATGCGATGATGGCAGGATTTAGGCCACGGCGTGAGATTTAAATTGATACCAGAAGAACAAAACAGCGGCGAAAGATCATACCACTCCCGACCTTCATGCATGATCACACTCTCGCGGTCTGTTGTTGCTGAGCCTATGCCGACAATATGTAACTCCCTATCACCAACCGCATGGATAAGTTGCTCCGCCGTTTTAGAAGTATCCGGCAATTTGGGAAGGTTTATGCTGGGATCGATCTCCAAGGACGCTACTCGACCGGGATGAGAGCTGCAGCCACCCGACGATCTTCTGTGGCGAGCACATTGAATGTCCGGCAAGCGGCCCCGGTGTCCATCGGTTCTATGACAATGCCGGCACTTTTTAGCTCATCACGAATGGCTGGAGGGATAAGCGACATGCCCTTACCACAGCCGATCAGCAATATATCTACAGGCGGTTCAGCTTCAATGACGGCGGCTAAATTTTCCACTCCAAGCTCCTCAATTGAGCTGACGGGCCAATCGACGGTCTCACCCGGGAAAACGAGAATAGGACGCTCGAATACCGTGTCACTGATCCTGAAACGGAGGTCACCATAGCTTTGGATAATTTGCTGGCCAAGAAGCGTGGTCGGGGTGATATCTAACGACATTGACCGGTTCTCCCTTCTTGGCGCAATCGATAGGAACTTTAGGAAGCCGCCTCTTCGGCAACTTCTTTATCACTTTTAACACGTGCTGTTCCGCGGTTAACATCCAAGTAAAGCAAAAGCGGCACAGCGAGGCAAATTGAGGAATAGGTACCAATAATCACGCCCCAGATCATTGCAAAACTAAACCCACGAATAACTTCGCCGCCCAAAATGTAGAGCGAAAGCAACGCCAATAGCGTCGTGACAGAGGTCATAACGGTGCGAGATAAGGTCTCGTTGATTGAGTTATTCAACAATTCATACAGTGACATAGTTTTGTATTTTCGAAGATTTTCCCGTACGCGGTCATAAACCACAACCGTATCATTGATCGAATAACCGGCAATCGTCAGGATCGCGGCCACGGTCGAAAGGTTAAACTCGATGCCGGTAAGGGCAAAAATGCCGATCGTGGTAAAAACGTCATGCAGCAACGCAATGATTGCGCCGAGGCCAAACTGCCATTCAAAGCGGAACCAAATATAAATCAATATGCCTAGGATCGCGAGAGCGACGGCCAACACGCCATCGCGGAAAAGTTCTTCGCTCACTTTGGGGCCAACAAACTCGGTGCGGCGGTATTCAACACCTGCCCCTAAAGTAGCTTTGACCTTATCAATTGCTGCTTGCTGGGCTTTCTCACCGCCTTCTTGTTTCTGAATGCGGATAAGGATATCGGTCGGTGCGCCAAATTCCTGAAGCGCCACTTCGCCGAGCCCAAGATTTGAAAGCTCTGTGCGCATTTCGCTCAATCTGCCTGCTTTATCAACTCGCACTTCAATCAAAATGCCGCCTTGGAAATCGATGCCGTAATTCAGATCGCGGGCACCAAACAAAACTGCCGATGCCAAAATAAGCAGGGCCGAAAAGACAAAAAAGAATTTCCGCCGACCGATAAAATCGAGATTGGGCTTAATCGGGATAAGATTCAAAGGTTTCATCGTATTTACTCGGCCCCTCTAAATCGGCACTTCGGTGGCGCGGCGGGTTTTAATCCACGCGACAACCATCAAGCGAGTCAGCATAATTGCAGTAAACATCGAGGAGACAATGCCAATCGATAAGGTCACAGCAAAACCACGTACCGGACCTGAGCCGAAATAAAATAGGATTAAAGCGGCAATCAGGGTCGTTAAATTGGCATCGATAATCGTTGTGATCGCGCGGCTATAGCCGGCATCAATTGCCGAGATCGGCGTTCGTCCAGCCCGCACTTCTTCCCGAATGCGTTCAAACACCAATACATTCGCATCCACCGCCATACCAATGGTAAGCACGATACCGGCGATGCCTGGCAGCGTGAGTGTTGCTTGCAAAAGAGAAAGGCCACCGAGGATCAACACCATGTTGACCAGCAGCGCGACATCCGCAAAGATTCCAAAAATGCCGTAGGTAACGACCATGAAGATGACGACCAGGATGAGGCCGATGATCGAGGCTATTTTACCGGCAGCGATCGAATCGGCGCCCAGACCCGGACCAACCGTGCGTTCTTCCAAAATCGTCAATGGTGCTGGCAAGGCACCGGCGCGCAACAGAAGCGCCAAATCCTGTGCGCCGCTAATCGTGAAATTACCACTGATTTGTCCGCTACCGCCCAGAATAGGCTCACGTATAACCGGCGCTGAAATCACTTTGCCATCCAGCACGATCGCGAAAGGACGGTTCACATTTTTTTTGGTGACGTCTGCAAACTTTTTACCACCCAGCGTGTCAAAGCGGAAATTCACAATCGGCTCACCGGTGCGACTATCAAATGATGGCTGAGAATCAATCAATCGATCACCGCCAACCGCGATGCGTTTGCGCACCAAATAATACTGTGGCTGACCTCGTTCGGCGTTTGACTCGACAGATGCCAACAACATTGATCCGGGTGGAATACGTCCTTGCAACGCCTCAGCGATCGAGCCTTTACGATCGAGCAAATGAAAACTCATTTTAGCCGTTTTACCGAGCAGGCGCTTTAGCCGTTCTGGATTATCGAGACCCGGAACCTGCACAAGAATGCGGTCCTGACCTTGACGTTGAATGGTTGGCTCGCGCGTGCCGGTTTCATCAATTCGGCGGCGCACTATTTCAATCGATTGATTAACTGCTGAATTTTTGATGTTGCGAAGAGCTTGCTCGGTGTAACTGATTGTTATCCGATTTCCTTCGCCAAGGACTTCCAAATTTTGCTCAACGCCCTGGACCAAGCCTTTTGCTTTTTCCAATTCGGACGATTTGCGCACCATGAAAGTTGCGACTTCGCCCCGGCTACCAAGCCCGGTATAACGGATACGATCTTTGCGGAGAGCGATGCGGATGCCATCCACCAAACTGTCCAAGCGCTCGCGCACAACGGCGCTTACTTTGACCTCCAGCAATAGATGGGAGCCACCTTGCAGATCAAGACCAAGGTTAACCTGCTCATTCGGTAACCAGCCCGGCAAACTTTCAGCGGACTGACGGTCCAACAAATTCGGTGCCGCAAAAGCGAAGCCGAGAAACACGATCCCTAGAATAATAGAAATCTTCCATTTAGAAAAATTAACCATGCGGCGTGCCAGAAATCCTTATAGCTACTTTATTTTTTGCCGCCGCCCAGCAATCTGCTGAGCCCGCCCATTAGGCCACCGCCGCCTTGATCATTGGCTGGGGCAGCCGGCGCGGCACCGGAAGCCGCTTGAGATTTGGATTGCACGCTGGCGAGTAAAGAGCGTTGAACGCGGATTTTAATACCTTCAGCAATTTCCACCGCCAATTCATCGTCATTCACAACTTTTGTCACCGTGCCCTTAATACCACCGCCGGTTACGACCTTATCGCCCCGGCGAACGGCACTTAGCATTTCACGGTGTTGTTTTGCGCGTTTTTGTTGCGGTCTGATCAATAAAAAGTAAAAAACCACAAAAATCAAAACCAGCGGCAACAGCGTTGTTAAACCGCCATCTGAACCACCTGCGGCTTGCGCATAA
>CAJXJM010000014.1 GCA_913054205.1 uncultured Rhodospirillaceae bacterium | reverse complement strand
CCGATATTATCCGGTTCGGCGCATGCTCATGAAAGTAAATAAAGACTACCGCGCGCTTGCCTTTGCACGCATAACACTGCGCCGATATCGAGGCGCTGTCGATCGTGCTATCTCCAAAGTTCCAAAGGAACTTCTCAGCCATCAGGGCTTGGTCTTTGAGCGCATGCGTTGGCGGCGGCGCAAAGGACGTGACTTGGCTGCACGAGAATTATTGCAGAATTTGCCTGAGAATTTGAGCCACCCTGAACGTTGGTGGCGCGAAAAGGCGATTCTTGCCAGACGTGCTTTACGGGCGGGTCATGTTAGCGAGGCCTATCGTTTGGCCAAAGACCATGGCCTGGCAAAAGGCAAAGGATTTGTCGAAGGCGAATGGCTCGCGGGTTGGATTGCGCTTCGTTTCTTGAAAGAAAGCAAACCTGCCTTTGAGCATTTCAAATCCCTTTTTGAAACCGCTAAATATCCGATCAGCCGTTCACGTGGTGCCTATTGGGCTGGCCGCGCCTCGGAACGAATGAAAAAACCCAAACAAGCAAAAATCTGGTTTACCAAGGCTGCCGTCTATCCATTGGCATATTACGGGCAATTGGCAGCGGCGAAAATTGAGTCTGAAGATCCGCTTGCGCTCCCGCCAGCTCCGGAAAATGACATTGAGGAGAAGAAAAAGTTCGAGGCTGATGAATTGGTCAAGGTCGTACGTGTATTGGCTAAAGCAGAACTTTTCGATCTCTTACGACCGTTCATCAGAACACTCAACAAAGAAAATGCCTCTCCGACTTGGCGCTTGAATGTTGCGATTTTAGCGCGCCAAAGTGGCCGGCCTGATCTGGCTATCTATACTGCCAAGCAGGCCTACCACGCAGGCATTACCTTGGCCGAGGATGGCTATCCATTGCTTCCGCTGCCGAAGAAAATAAAAATGGAGGTGGCTTTAATTCATGCACTCATCCGTCAAGAAAGCGCTTTTAATATCAAAGCGATTAGTCATGCGGGCGCGCGCGGCTTGATGCAGCTTATGCCGGCAACGGCAAAACGGGTCGCAAAAAAATACCGACTTCCCTATCTTCGCCGTAATTTAACAACCGATACCGAATACAATCTTCGCCTTGGTCAGGCGTATCTTTCAGGCCTGTTAGAACAATTTAAAGGGTCCTACATTTTATCATTGGCGGCGTATAATGCGGGCCCCGCCCGTGCCAATCGTTGGATAAAACGCAATGGCGATCCTCGAGATAAAAACGTTGATGCAATCGATTGGGTCGAGATGATTCCTTTCAACGAAACCCGAAACTATGTGCAGCGCGTTATCGAGAACCTTCATGTTTATCGCAAACGTCTCAACCAGACAGAAATTGCATTTAATCCAGAAGGCGATTTGCAGCGCTAGGAGTTTCCTAATTTTGACTACCCTCCCAACCATTGCAGATATTGAGGCCGCCGCTGAACGGCTATCAGGCCACGCTCTCCGGACACCTGTTTTGGAATCTGAAAGAATAAACAATCAACTTGGCTGTCGTCTCCTGATCAAAGCGGAATGTCTTCAGCGCACAGGTTCGTTTAAATTTCGAGGTGCCTTTAATATGATATTCGGGCTTGATGACAGTGAAAAAGAAAATGGTGTGGTTGCCTTTTCATCTGGCAATCATGCTCAAGGCGTGGCGGCGGCCGCTAAAATTTTAGGGATCAAAGCTACAATCGTCATGCCTGAAGATGCGCCTCAAATAAAGATCGATAATACCCGCGGAGATGGCGCCGAAGTCGTGCTCTATAACCGAGCAGATGGCAACCGAGTGGCCATCGCCGAGAAAATAATATCTGAGACCGGTGCCACACTCGTACCGCCCTACGACGCACCTGAAATTATGGCGGGACAGGGAACGCTGGGGTTGGAGCTCTATGAGCAGGCCAGAAAACAAGATTTAACATTGGATGTGGTGCTTGGTCCTTGCAGTGGGGGTGGCATGATTGGGGGCACCGCCATTGCCTTTAAAGATCGCAGTCCAGATACAGAAATCTATAGCGTTGAACCTGAAGGCTACGACGACACGGCCTTATCACTCGCAGCTGGGGAGCGCATTGAGATCACGCCAGACACGCCGTCTATCTGTGATGCGTTGCTGCTCGAAATTCCAGGCGAGCTGACTTTCTCAAGTAATAAAAAATTATTGTCGGGTGGCCTGGTGGTGAGTGAAGCTGAAACGGCCCAGGCAATGAAAACAGCATTTCAAGAATATAAAGTCGTCGTCGAGCCCGGCGGCGCAGTTGCACTAGCAGCTGTCTTGGCCGGAAAAATTGACCCAAAAGGCAAGACGATTGGCGTCATTTGCACAGGCGGTAACGTTGATTCAGAAACCTTCCGAAAAGTGCTTGAGGGTCAGTACGACTAGAGCTTTCGCCTAAGCTTTAACGGTTTCGATGGTCGGTTTTTTAGGCGGCAGATCGGTTTTATTTTTTGATCCGCCTTTCACCAGAAGGTTGATCGTTCCTTCACTTTCTTTCTTTTGCGTTTCGATCCGGCGGCAATGTCCTTCAAGGAACGCGCCCTGTTCGATCGCCAAACCGCCATGCAGGATGTCACCAAGTACATGAGCCGTTTTGGCGAGAGAAACTGAATTGGCTTTAATCTGTCCGGTAATACGCCCATGCACGCGTACGCTATCAGCTGTAATCTCGCCAATGACGTTCGCTGTTTCGCCCACAATCAAAACATCAGAATGGATATCACCTTCGACGGTGCCATCAATTTGAATTTCCCCTTGGCTATGGAGATTACCTGTAATTGTGAGGTCCGGGCTCAAAAGAGACGGAGGTGATGGGACTTTTGGAACGAGATTTTTCTCGTCTTCTTTACTGCCTTTTGTAAACATATCTACCGGCCTTAATGAATCGCCAAGGGTTTTTTTGCTTACCTTTTACCAAAATTTCGTAGTGAAGGTGAGGTCCAGTGCTACGACCGGTACTCCCCATTAACCCTATCTTAGTACGATAATCCACTTTTTGACCGCGCTTAACAAGAATCTTATTCAAATGACCATATCTCGTCTTAAAGCCAAAACCATGATCTACTTCAATATATTTACCGTATTTGCCCTTGCGTCCAGCATAGGTAACGCGTCCCGGAGCGGTAACATAGACCGAAGTGCGTTTGGCACCACCGAAATCCAAGCCGTAATGTTTGGCCCATCTTTTATTAATGGGGTCACGGCGTTTACCATAATGGCTGGAAATACTGAAATAATCGAGCGGAGCCGCGAGCGGCAAACGTTTCATTAGAGCGTCTAATTCTTCATATTGCGCAAGATGTGAATTGAGATTGGCAAGCGTCGCTTTAAGACGTTTAGCCGGCTCAGTGTCGGGCTTCAGTGCGATAAAGGGACCGCCCTGCCCCTGATTTTTCTTCACGCCAGCCCCGTTGGCCTTCAACAATTTAGCGACTTTGATACCAGTGCGCTTTAGCACGAACTGAATATCGTCAATACTCTCTTTGGTGCGCTCCGTCAGTTGAATCAGAATATCTTTCTCTGATTTGTGCAGCGTATCCAATTCGTTTTCCAATTTGGTCACCGTGCGGGATAATTTTTTACCTTGGGCGCGGGCAAAATTACGCTCTGACAACGCGCTTTCCAAATCTGTCGTAACAGAATTGAGGTTTCCTTTAAGATTGAAATTGTGGCTGTTCAACGCCTTCATTTCATTCTCAATGTTGGCGAGTTTTCCGGTTAGGATCGTGCGTGCGGTGACGATCCTAACATGTTGCGTCTGCGAGGTTTCCAGCTTGGTTTTTGCAGAGCGCAAATTTTGCTGCAAAGTCGCATTTTTCTCGACAAGATCAAGCATAAGGCCGTGATTTTCGCCAAGTTCATCTGTCAGCGACGAAAATTTATTTTGATATTCAGAAACATCGGCAAGAAGACTGCGATACACCATGCGAGCATTCAGAATTTCTTGGTTCTTCGAGGCAACTATTTCGTCGTGAATGAAAAAACTAAAGGACGCAAAAATTGCCCATCCCGTGACGATAAGCAGAAATCCAAAAGTTGATACTTGCAGTGTTTTGGAAACTTTTACGAAGCGGATTTTGCCATCCGTACGGAGCATCAGCTCGCGGTCAGGGAAAATCCGCATTATGCCACGTGCCCACCTATGGGTGAGATTTCCGTGTCGTGTTTCGTTCATAGGTTCCCTCTTCGACGCCATTACCAGTACGTCTCAGCATTTGCTGCTTCGATTTTACTGCCCCCGTGCGCCATTTATTTAGTCTATCCAAAGGCCTTTAGAAGGTATCCGTTCGAGGTTTTTGATGCAAGCGATATAACGTTGAAAACGGCTCATTTGAGCGTTTTTTTTCCAAATGATCGCGTCGCCAATCCAATTGAATCTGATTCTACCAATACTTTGAAAGGGTTAATGAGTGTTAGCGATGGCTTTTCGGGTGCAGGGCGTGTTAGGAATTAACTGTTCGCAATAAAAAAATAGTGGCACTCAGAGAATAGAGAAAAAACACAAATGACCCGAATCGCAAAGCTTCTCGCCATCTGGTTTGGTGCAGGATTATTGCCAAAAGCACCGGGCACTTGGGGCTCCCTTGGCGCTCTCCCCTTTGCATACGCGTTGGTGCATTGGGGCGGGTTGGAAGCTCTCGCGGTTGCAACAGTCATTGTATTTGGTGTCGGCGTTTGGGCATCTGAGATAACTTCAAGTGAAATGGGGGTATCCGATCCTTCCGAAATCGTTATTGATGAAGTCGCAGGTCAATGGCTGACACTACTTGTCGTTCCGCCTGATTTAATTTTATATGCCGCGGGCTTTTTGCTGTTTCGAATTTTCGATATATGGAAACCCTGGCCGATCTCCTGGGCCGATCAAAACGTAAAAGGCGGGCTGGGCATCATGTTGGACGACGTTATTGCGGGCGTTTATGCTGGTGTTTTATTGTGGCTCGGACACACTAGCTTATATTGAATATTTTAAAGGCTCCTGAATTATGTTTTCGAATGATCTAACCAACTTAACGGCAGAACTTATTGCCAAATGCCGAGCGGCTGATGTCAAAATCGCTACAGCAGAATCCTGTACCGGCGGATTGATTGCCGGCTGCCTCACATCCGTGTCGGGCTCGTCCGATGTATTTGAACGCGGCTTCAACACCTATTCCAACGAAGCCAAAAACGAAATGCTGGGCGTAGATATGGAAATGATCATTGAGCATGGCGCCGTGAGCGAGCCTGTTGCAGCTGCAATGGCTGAGGGCGCTCTTGCAAATGCGCCGGTCCAACTAACCGTTGCCGTAACGGGCATTGCCGGTCCCGGCGGTGGAACTGCCGAGAAACCCGTTGGTACCGTTCAAATTGCTTCTGCTTGCCAAGGCAAACCAACGATAAATGAGAGTTTTCTTTTTGCTGGAGACCGTGACGCCGTCCGACTCGCTACAGTTAAAAATTCCATCATGATGCTATTGGAACATCTCAAATAAATACTATTTATTGTGTATAACCGAAATAGTCCGCCGTTTTATCAATTGGTATTGTGAAAAAAAAATTTCGGTCTGAACAATATCAAATAGTACAATGAGATGGGCCCAATAAATGCGAGAAAATGAACTCCAGCTCGACGGATGTATTGTCGAAGCAACGACCGAATTCAATCGGGTATCGACCTCAAAAATGTATGAATATTGGTCGTCTATTTGCGACAAATCACCAGATATTGGACCTCAACATACTGATTTTGAACTAACCGATATTATCGAATGCACGCCATTTATCATGTACAAAGATGTCATCGATTCTGGGTACGATTTTCGAAACAGATACTGGGGAACGGAAATTGCCCTTGCATTTTCACACGAGGCAACGGGAAAATCACTCCGCGAATATTATAGCGGAGAACCTTTGAAACAGGTTTTAGAAGTGTCCAATTTTGTAATTTCGGGTGTACACGCCGTTAAAATTCTCGGAAAATTAAAGTTTGTTGATAATTATAAATTTTCAGATTTTGAGGCTATTTATCTACCCTTATTCGATAACTCTGGATCACCATCTCGGTTTGTGGCGCTTTACGATTTTTTTGTTTGATATTTTTTTTGATCCCAATTTCCAATCATTAATTATTAGATGGAAATGTCTGGAGAAATAAATTGATAGAAGTTCAAGGACCAGAGTTGGATGGATGCCTTGTCGTATATAGTTCTGAATTTACGGGCCCAAATTGTTCGAAAATCTATGGTCATTGGTGCGGTCTTCGTGATCTTACTCCGACCACCGGGCCCCAACACAAAAATTTTGAACTGACAGATGTTATCGAATGTACGCCATATCTCATTTATAAAGATGTAATCGATGCCGGCCATGACTACAAAACTCGGTATTGGGGAACACAAATAGCTCTGGTGCTGGGCATTGAAACCACGGGCAAAATGTTTCGAGAATATTACAGCGGAAGACATCTCACGCAGGTATTGGAAATGTCAGCATTTGTCATCTCTAGAATTCACGCCGTAAAAATAACGGGAACTCCAAAATTTGTCGATGAACAGACTTATTCGGAATTTCAAGCAGTCTATTTGCCTTTTTTGACGAATCTGGTCTGCCTAGTCGTTATTTGGCGGCATACGATTTTAAGAAAAACTAGAGCCGAACATCAATTCGATTTGTACACAACGTCTGCCCGTTTTTCGAAGGCGTGCACCATTATTTTGACGGCTTCGTTGAACACAACGCCGATCATTTTCTGCAAAAGCTTCGAATGAAATTCAAAATCAACGTAAAAATCTACGGTGCAAGAACCATCGTCTTCAGCGATAAAAATCCAATGATTGTTGAGATATTTGAACGGCCCGTCTTCGTAGACCACGTCTATTCGATCCGGCGAAGATAGTTGGACGCGGGAGGTAAATCTTTCACGGAACATTTTATAGCCGATGACCATATCGGCAACGATTTGCTGGTCGTCTTGGCTTTTAATGCGAGTGCCTACACACCAGGGTAAAAATTCAGGATAGTCAGCAACGTTGGACACCAAATCAAACATTTGCTTTGGCGAGTGTGTCAAATGCCGCTTTTCGGCGTGAGTTGGCATGTTTAAATGCTAGGTTCCCAATTTTTCCAAACGCGCTTGTCGAAGCGCCGCGAAATCCTCATCCGCATGATAGGATGAGCGGGTCAAAGGTGACGCCGAAACCTTTAAAAATCCTTTAGAATAAGCGATTTTTTCATATTCTACGAATTCGTCGGGTGTGACGTATCGATCTATTGTAGCGTGCCGTAGGGTTGGCTGCAGATACTGACCAATGGTCATAAAATCAACATCGGCTGAGCGCAGATCATCCATCACCTGCACCACCTCTTCTTTGGTTTCACCGAGTCCAACCATAATGCCGGATTTAGTGAAGATTTCCGGATCAAGTTCTTTGGCCTTTTGCAGCAGACGGAGCGAAGTAAAATAGCGCGAGCCCGGTCGAATGGTCTGGTACAGCCTCGGCACGGTTTCGAGATTGTGATTAAAAACATCGGGCTTTGCTGCAATGACGATTTCTTGTGCGCCTTCTTTGTCTCTAAAATCAGGCGTTAGCACTTCAACAGTCGTCCCCGGCGCCATTTCGTGCACCTTGGAGATGCATTGCGCGAACTGATCGGCACCACCGTCGGCCAAATCATCTCGGTCAACCGATGTGATCACCATATGTTTGAGACCTGTCTTCAGCGCCATGATGCCGACGTTTTCCGGCTCAAGCATATCCACTGGGCCAGGTTTTCCTGTAATCACATTGCAGAAAGCACAAGCACGCGTACAGGTATCGCCGAGGATCATTACCGTCGCATGTTTTTGCGCCCAGCATTCACCAATGTTGGGACAAGCCGCCTCTTCGCATACGGTGGTGAGATTGAGCTTTTTCATCAGACGTTTGGTCTCACCATAGGCGGGAGACGTCGGTGCCTTAACGCGAATCCAGTCAGGTTTCCGGCCGCTTGGGCGTTCCGGCGTGTTCTTGAACTGCGGGTGTCTTAATTTTTCAACATTACTCATAGCTATTACTTAGTACTTTTATCCTGTTTCGCCAAATAAATGGATTAAAGGTTGATATCGTACCGCACCCATTGGGTCTTTGAGGCCACCTGATCATAGAGTGCACGGGCAGTGGAATTTCCTTCTGCCGTCATCCAATAGATACGGTGCCAGTTTTCTTCCTTGCCTGATCGCTTGAGCGATTCGATCAGCGCTCGCCCAGCTCCCTGCCCCCTAACAGCGGGGTCGGTGAATAAATCTTCCAGATAACAGACATTTTTGGTTGTCCAAAGATTGAGATGTAAGACGTAGTTCATAATGGCGATGATGCCGTGCTCAGGATGCACTGCAACGCGGCCAAATGCGAGTACATCCACGTCTAACAGACGTCTCCAGGTTTCTTGAGACACATTGTCAGAAATTTCAGCGCCGTAAAACTGAATGTAGCCTTGCCAAAGCTCCCACCACCTATCGCGATCGTCGGCTTCCAGCGCGCGGATTGTTAAATCGGTCATCAGAAATGAATCGTTCTACCGTAAGCATCGAGCACGGCCTCATGCATCATTTCAGACAACGTCGGATGCGGGAAGACGGTTTCCATCAACTCGGCTTCCGTGGTCTCGAGCGTCATACCGACGGCGTAGCCTTGGATCAATTCGGTCACTTCAGTGCCGATCATATGCGCGCCGAGCAATTCGCCGGTTTTGGCATCAAACACTGTTTTAACCATGCCTTCGGGCTCTCCGAGCGCAATCGCCTTGCCGTTGCCGATAAAGGGGAACTTACCAACTTTGACGTCATAACCTTTTTCTTTGGCAGCCGCCTCTGTGAGGCCGACGCTTGCGATCTGCGGATGGCAATAGGTGCAGCCAGGGATACGCAGTGTGTTAAGCGGATGCACGCCTTTTTCGCCGGCGATCTTTTCAACGCAGATAATACCTTCATGGCTGGCTTTGTGGGCCAACCATGGAGGGCCAGCGACGTCGCCAATCGCATAAACGCCTTTCTCACCAGTTTCGCACCATTCATTGATGACGATATGGCTGCGATCGACTTCAATTTTTGTGTTTTCGAGGCCGAGTTCTTCGACATTGCCGACAATACCAACGGCCATAATGACGCGGTCAACTGTCAGATCGCTCGATTTACCGTCTTTCTCGATTGTCGCGGTGACGTTGTCAGCAGATTTTGTCAGCTTGGTCACCGTCGCGTTGGTCATGATCTTCATGCCGTCTTTTTCAAATGCTTTTTGAGCGAAATCTGAAATTTCTTCGTCTTCGACCGGCAAAACACGCGGCAGAACTTCGACCACCGTCACATCAACACCGAGCGTATGATAGAAGCTTGCGAACTCAATTCCGATGGCACCTGATCCAACGACCAACATAGATTTGGGCATAATATTCGGCACCATCGCCTCTTTATAGGTCCAAATCAGCTTTCCATCGGGTTCCATACCTGGCAGCGCACGCGCGCGTGCTCCGGTCGCTAGAATGGGGTGTTTGGCCGCGACATCAGCGACCTTTTTGCCGTCTTTTTCGACCACCAATTTGCCTTTGCCGGCGAGCTTTCCATGGCCATCAATTACCTCGACTTTATTCTTCTTTAACAGGTATCCAACGCCTTGAGACATCTGTGCTGTGATGCCTCTAGAACGTTCAACAATTTTCTTAAGATCTAACTCTAACCCACTGACTTTTAATCCAAAATCATCAGCATGCTGAATGTTTCGATAGACCTCCGCCGTACGCAGTAAAGCCTTGGTAGGAATACATCCCCAGTTAAGGCAAATGCCGCCTAAATGCTCGCGTTCCACGACAGCTGTCTTCATGCCCAGCTGCGCTGCGCGGATCGCCGTTACGTAGCCACCAGGCCCTCCTCCAACGACGACAACGTCATACGAATTATCAGCCATTTACGACTCCTATAACAACATCGTCAGCGGATCTTCGACCATCGCTTTGAAGGCTTTTAAAAACTGTGCGGCAAGAGCGCCGTCGACCGTACGATGATCCGATGCCAGCGTGCAGGTCATCACTGTGGCAATGCCGAGCGCACCTTCTTTGACGACCGGGCGTTGCTCTCCTGCGCCAACTGACAGGATGCAAGATTGCGGCGGGTTGATGATCGAGGTGAATTCCTTGACGCCAAACATGCCGAGATTAGAGATTGTAAAGCCGCCGCCTTGAAATTCTTCCGGCATCAATTTGTTCTCACGCGCCCGCATTGCCAGATCTTTCATTTCTATAGATATTTCCGCCAAGCCTTTTTGATCGGCATTGCGAACGATTGGTGTGATCAGCCCATCTTCGGTCGCGACTGCGATAGATACGTCGATATCGTCATATTGAAGGATGGCTGCTTCGGTCCAGGATGCATTTACGCCCGGCACTTTGCGCATCGTCAAGGCAACAGCCCGAACGATGAAGTCATTGACGGATATTTTATACGCGCCATCGCCTTCCGGGGAACGTCCATTTAAGTCTTTGCGCATCTCCAATAGCTTGTCGATTTCACAATCCACAGTCACCATATAGGACGGAATATCGCGGGAACTTGCGGTTAAACGCTCTGCAATGATCTTTCGAATGTTGGAATTTGGGATTTCTGTATAACTGCCAGCGCTCGGAATTGTTGCCGGAAGTGATGGCGCTGCGGGCGCGGCGGGTGCTGCGGTTTGTGGCTGAGCTTGTTCGGGAGCGGCTTGCGCACCGCCGCCAGATATTGCCGCTTCGACGTCTGTTTTGACAATGCGGCCATGCGGCCCACTGCCAGGAACGGCCGAGATGTCTATACCTGCATCTGCTGCCATGCGTTTTGCGAGTGGGCTGGCAAACAATCGAGTTCCATCGCTGGCGGGAGCGGCTTGCGGCGTTGGTTGTGGCGCTGGAGCGGGGGTTGGCGCTGGTTCAGTAGCAGATTCAGTGGGTTGAGCCGCTGGTTCTGGTGCCGGTGTCTGTGCGGAACTGGCCGCAGCGTCAGCTGCCGATGCATCCTCGCCGTCTTCCAGCATAACCGCTATTAAGGCGTTAACCGCGACACCTTCTGTGCCTTCAGATACAACAATTTTACCAAGCACGCCTTCTTCGACGGCTTCGAGTTCCATCGTTGCTTTGTCAGTTTCGATTTCAGCAATAACGTCACCGGCGACAACCTCGTCGCCTTCGCTTTTGTTCCATTTGGCGAGCTTGCCTTCGGTCATCGTCGGAGAAAGTGCCGGCATCAGGATATTTACGGTCATGGCTTTCTCCTGCTACCGGTAACAAACGGCTTTCGCCGCCGTTACAACTTTTTCTGTATTCGGCAGCGCCGCTGCTTCAAGGTTCCGAGCATAGGGCATCGGTACATCTTCACCGCACACCCGGCTCACCGGCGCATCCAAATAATCGAATGCATGCTCCATCGTAATCGCCGCGATTTCCGAGCCAATATTTGCAACCGGCCACCCTTCTTCAACACTGACAACCCGATTGGTTTTCTTGATTGAAGTTACGATGGTGTCAATATCCAAGGGACGGAGCGTTCGAAGATTGATCACTTCTGCGCTTATACCCTCAGATGCCAATGTTTCTGCGGCTTCCAGTGCAACGCCCACCATAATTGAGTAGGCAATGAGCGTGACATCTGTACCGCTACGCTCGATCTTTGATTTGCCAATCGGGATGGTGAAATCATCCGCATCCGGTACATCAAAACTTTGACCATAGAGGATTTCGTTTTCAAGAAAAATGACTGGATTGGGATCACGAATAGCTGACTTCAAAAGACCTTTGGCGTCTTCGCCGGAATAGGGAGAGATCACTTTCAGGCCCGGCACATGTGCGTACCAACTTGCATAACATTGCGAATGCTGCGCGGCGACGCCGGCAGCAGCTCCATTGGCACCCCGGAACACGGCTGGGCAGCCCATCTGACCGCCAGACATATAAAGCGTTTTTGCTGCCGAGTTAATCAGCTGATCCATCGCCTGCATGGCAAAATTAAAGGTCATAAACTCGACAATCGGCCGCAATCCACCAAAGGCGGCCCCAACACTGAGCCCGGTAAAACCATGCTCGGTAATGGGTGTATCAATCACGCGCTTTTCACCAAATTCTTCGAGCAAGCCTTGTGATATTTTATAGGCTCCTTGATATTCTGCGACCTCTTCACCCATCAAAAAGATAGTGTCGTCTGTGCGCATTTCTTCCGCCATGGCATCGCGTAAGGCTTCACGCACGGTCATGGAGGTGGTTGAGCCAGTATAAGCCTCTTCCGAAATGGGTGCAGCAATCTGTGCCTCCGGCTGAGCGGCAGCTGGTGCGGGCTCTGCAACTGCAGTTGCAGGAGCCACAGGCTCTGGCGCACTCACTTCAATAGCAGATGCATCTTCGCCTTCTTCAATAATGACAGCAATCGGCGTATTTACCGCTATTCCTTCACTGCCTTCTGCGACGATTATTTTCCCAAGAATGCCTTCGTCGACAGCTTCCAATTCCATCGTCGCTTTATCTGTTTCAATTTCCGCAATAACGTCGCCCGATTGAACGGCATCCCCTTCGCTCACAAGCCATTTGGCAAGTGTACCTTCGGTCATCGTTGGCGAAAGCGCGGGCATAAGTACTTGATTGGCCATTGTTTTTCCCTCTTTTTTTCTGGCTACGCTTCGACAAGAATGTCGGTGTATAATTCGGAAAGGTCCGGTTCCGGACTTTGCTGAGCATATTCCGCAGCTTCTGAAACCACTGCTTTAACATCCGCATCTATCTTCTTGAGCGCGTCCTCATCGGCGGCATTAGCATCCAGAATATACTGGCGCACGCGATCAACCGGATCCCTTTCAGAGCGCACTTTGCTGACCTCTTCGCGGCTGCGATACTTGGCCGGATCGGACATCGAATGTCCACGATAACGATACGTCTGCATGCCGAGTATGTACGGCCCTTTGCCGGAACGTGCATGTTCCAGTGCTTTTGCACCCGCTTCTTTGACGGCCAGAACGTCCATACCGTCGACACTAACACCCGGAATACCAAAAGCTCCGCCTCTGGAAAACAGTTCTTCATTTGACGAGGCGCGCTTTACCGATGTTCCCATGCCATAGCGGTTATTTTCAATCACATAAACAACAGGCAGTTTCCAAAGCGCTGCCATATTAAAACTCTCAAAGACCTGGCCTTGGTTCGAGGCACCATCGCCAAAATAGGCCATGCAAACGCCACCATCTTCTTTGTATTTATGCGCAAATGCGAGCCCGGTACCAATCGGAACCTGCGCCCCAACGATGCCATGGCCGCCAAAGAAGTTTTTCTCACGGCTAAACATGTGCATCGAGCCGCCCTTGCCTTTTGAATAGCCGGTGCGGCGACCGGTAAGTTCAGCCATGACGCCTTTAGCTTCCATGCCGGTTGCCAGCATGTGTCCATGGTCGCGATAACTTGTGACAACAGAATCGCCTTCCTTTGCGGCGGCTTGCATACCAACCACGACGGCTTCCTGGCCGATATAAAGGTGGCAAAAGCCGGCGATTAATCCCATGCCATAAAGCTGGCCGGCTTTTTCTTCAAAGCGGCGAATCAGCAGCATATCGTTGTAATGTTGGAGGAGTTCTTCGGGACTGGCTGTTGGATTTTCGGATGTTGTTTTCTTGCTGGCTTTGCGTTTTGTGGATTCTTTCGCCATGAATTATCCCTTTGATTTATTTCATTTTTTTACATGTATTTTTGGCGCCGTTCCCTCGACACCGCGCGATCAACCGATCTTTATGATATGGGCGTAATCGCACATAATTCAATTGATATGGCGTATAAGCTGCACCCGAACCCATTGTTTTGCAATAATAAAATTGTAATTAACTGTATTTTGATTAAATGGTATATTTCACTGAAATTTATGACAACTACGCATGTATTTTAACGCAACAAACGGGCACTGCCCTGTGGATAAAAAGCGACATTTTTGTAGTGGTTTTAAGGCTGTTGGCAAAATCCTCGAGAGCGCTTAACAATGTTGCTTCAAATTGACTAACACCACGTGGTAGGAATTTTTATGCGTACATTGTATGGCCGGATATCATCGATAAATGTTCAAAAAGCTGTTTGGGCCTTGGGCGAACTGGGACTTGAGTTTGACTGGATTGATAAAGACGGCACTGTCGGGTCAATCGATTCAGCCGAATATCGGGAGCTCAATCCAGCTGCGCAGATTCCCACGATTGATGACAATGGTATTATCTTGCGCCAATCAAACGCAATTGTGCGCTATCTCGCTCATCGATATCCCGAAGGAGGACTTTGTCCTTCTGAACCGCAAGCCCAGGCCGAGGCTGAACGCTGGATGGAATGGCAGGCGACCGATCTTTGGAGTTGCATGCGTCCGGTATTTTGGGGCCTCATACGAACTAAGCCCGAGGACCGGGATATGGAGACGATTGCTCAAAACATCGAAGTCTGCCACCAGGAAATGGCTCTATTAAACGATTTTTTAGATGGCCGCGCCTATATTGCCGGCGATCAGTTCTCGATGGGTGACATACCAACAGGCTGCGCCGCCTACCGTTATTATGCCCTACCCGAGAAAGAAATGGCGCGCCCAGATTTACCCCATGTCCAATCCTGGTACGAACGTTTGTCTGAACGTCAGTCGTTCCGGGACTACATCATGTTGCCTTTGGAGTGAGGTCGGATATCTCTTAGTCGTTTACGTTCGCGGGCTGAATACCGCCGCCGGCGCGGTCACCTGTTGTCCGAATATCCATCGCTTGCGCCCGTTGTGGCCAATTTTGCATAACCAGCCAAAGCCGTAGAAGATGGCGTTTTTGTGCCGGGTCCGGATGATCAACATAGTCAGTTCGGGCATGCAGGATGGTCCTGTTATTTAGAAATTGGATGTCTCCTTCCTGGAAATTCATATCAAGATGGACACCTGGGCGGGAGGCCACCTCGCCGACAAAATCAAATGCTTCTTGCTCATCTCTGGAAATCGCAAAGCCTTCTTCTGCAGCTTGTCGTACAATTATTGGCAAGTAATAACACTCAATTTCATCTGCGCCTGATGCGTAAGTTGGCACACGAACGTCCGTGGTTTCCTCACCAAACCCGCGTCCACTGTTATAAAACCCACGGTAAAGAAGACGCAGTAGATCAGGACGCTCTTGCAATATAATATTGTGCACCGCCATCGCACTTACAATTCGACTGGCGCCGCCTTTGACGGCAGCACGCAAACACAGCAGACCAACGACGTCCACGGGATCCATGTGAAATTCCAACTCGCCGCCGCGTGTGTAATAACGGTCGGTGCCGCCCCGATCAATTACATGACCCAGACGATCGCCTTCCTGGCTTTGAGAAACGAGGACGCCTAGATGGGCTCCTATCCCGCAGTACAGTGTTTCAATCTCATCCTCGGTATAATTTTCCAACCGAAGTCCGCGCAGCAGTACAAAGCCTGCACCAACTGCGAGTTCTCGTTCCACTAATGACAATTTT
>CAJXJM010000013.1 GCA_913054205.1 uncultured Rhodospirillaceae bacterium | reverse complement strand
AGACAAAAAAGCGCAAGATCAGCAGCCGTCGCGGTAATCGATAAGTAATTTGAATTTTTTTTGACTAAGAAAGTCTAAAGCAATGTTGCAACCAAAACGCACAAAATTCCGGAAGGCCCATAAAGGGCGAATTCATGGAAATGCTAAAGGCGGCTTCTCTCTTAATTTTGGGGCCTACGGCCTTAAAGCTATGCAGCCAGCCCGTATAACGGCGCGTCAAATTGAGGCTGCCCGCCGGGCGATGACACGCCACATGAAACGTGCCGGTCGTGTTTGGATCCGGGTGTTTCCAGATGTTCCGGTTTCGCAAAAACCTGCCGAAGTACGCCAAGGTAAAGGTAAAGGTAATCCGGAGTTTTGGGTTGCTCGGGTCAAACCAGGTCGGGTCATGTTTGAAGTTGATGGTGTGCCGGAAGATGTAGCACGGCGGGCCTTTGAATTGGCTGCAGCTAAGTTGCCGATCAGTACAAAATTTGTTCAACGCCTCGGTTCAGGAAGTTAAGACGATGAAAGCTGAAGACGTACGCGCAAAAACTGTCGATGAGTTGAATGATCAGCTCAACGATTTGAGTAAAGAAGCATTCAACCTACGTTTCCAGGCGGCCAGTGGCCAATTGGAAAACACCGCGCGAGTTCGCCAAGTACGCCGCGATCTCTCTCGAGTTAAGACGATTTTGAATGAGAAAAAGCGCGCAAGCGTATCTTAAGGAGTTAGTTGATGCCTAAGCGAATTATGCAAGGTGTCGTGGTAAGCGACAAAATGGACAAGTCAATCGTTGTCAATGTAGAGCGACGCACAAAGCATCCGCTTTACAAAAAGTACATTCGGCGTTCGAAAAAATACGTTGCTCATGATGAGAACAATGTCTGCAAAGAAGGCGATGTTGTTCAAATTCAAGAGTGCCGTCCTATTTCGAAGCGTAAAAATTGGGAAGTCATCACCTCAGCGGAATAAGCTGCTGACGGTGAATAAGTAAAGGAAGAATAACATGATCCAGATGCAAACCAACCTGGAGGTCGCCGATAACTCAGGCGCGAGACGGGTGCAGTGCATCAAAGTTCTTGGCGGGTCAAAACGCAGAACTGCTTCAGTCGGCGATATTATCGTCGTCTCTGTAAAAGAAGCTATTCCGCGCGGCCGTGTCAAGAAAGGTGAAATGCACCGGGCTGTGGTTGTTCGGACCAAGAAAGAGATCCGTCGTAAAGATGGAAGTGCTATCCGGTTCGACAGCAATGCAGCAGTTTTGATCAGTCCACAGAATGAGCCTGTCGGGACCCGTATTTTTGGCCCCGTCACCCGCGAATTGCGTTCGAGGAATTTCATGAAGATTATTTCTCTCGCACCGGAGGTGCTCTAATGGCGGCAAAATTTAAAGTGAAAAAGGGTGACCGGGTGGTCGTTCTTGCTGGCAAAGATAAAGGTAAAACAGGAGAGATCCTGAAGATGATCCCCGAGGATCAGCGCGCCATTGTTCAAGGTGTCAATATGATGAAACGCCATACTACGCCGTCGCAAGCCGGCGCCGGTGGGATCGTGGAGAGAGAAGCGACTATTCATGTTTCAAATCTTGCTCATGTCGATCCAAAAGACAGCAACGCAACTCGCATCGGATACAAGACCTTGGAAGACGGACGTAAAGTTCGTTATGCCAAGCGATCCGGTGAAGTGATTGATATATAGGTGAATTGAGATGACTCGTTTAAGCGAAAGCTTCAATTCTGAAGTAAAACCAGCCTTGATGTCCCATTTTAAGTATTCGAATGAGATGCAAGTGCCGAAACTTGAGAAGATCGTTATCAACATGGGTGTTGGTGAAGCTTCTCAGGATAAAAAGAAGATCGAATCTGCGTTGGAAGAAATGACGCTGATATCCGGTCAAAAGCCAATTATCACGCGCGCGCGCAAATCAATTGCGACGTATAAGCTGCGCGATGGCATGATTGTCGGCTGCAAAGTAACGTTGCGCGGAAATCGGATGTACGAATTCCTTGATCGTCTCGTTAATATTGCTTTGCCTCGTGTTCGTGACTTCCGTGGGATTTCGCCAAAAAGTTTTGACGGACACGGTAACTTTGCTCTCGGTATTAAAGAACAGATTGTGTTCCCTGAGATCAATTACGACAAAGTTGATAAAATTCGCGGCATGGACGTCATCATTTGTACGACGGCCGAGACTGATGAGGAAGGTTTCGAACTTCTCAAAGGTTTCAACATGCCTTTTAATAATTAATAGACGAACGGAGCCTTATAGATCATGGCAAAAAAGTGTGTCGTCGAGCGAAATAAAAAACGTGAACGCTTAGTTGTAAAATTTGCGACTAAACGAGCGGCCTTAAAAGCAATCACCAAGGATGATTCCTTGTCTGCTGAGGAGCGTTTTGAAGCGCAATTGAAATTAGCGCAACTCCCTCGTAATTCCTCGAAGGTGCGCGTTAGATTGCGGTGTGAAATTTCCGGCCGTGGCCGTAGTAATTATCGCAAATTTCGCATGTCTCGTATTGCATTACGTGAACTGGCCTCGCACGGGAAAATTCCGGGCATGGTCAAGTCAAGCTGGTAAAGGAGGAGCACACATATGTCTATGAGTGATCCCGTAGCGGACCTTTTAACAAGAATTCGGAATGGCCAGCGCGCCAAGAAGAGTTCGATTAGTACACCTGCCTCTAAACTTCGGGCGAATGTCCTCGATGTGTTGAAGCGGGAAGGGTATATCCGTGACTTTTCACAAGGTAATATTCGGAAAGGTATCGATGAAATTACCATCGAGCTGAAATACTATGACGGTGAGCCGGTGATCAAAGAGATCAACCGTGTCTCCAGTCCTGGTTGCCGAGTTTATTCAAAAATCAAAGACTTGCCGCGCATCTACAACGGCTTGGGGATTGCGATTTTATCGACCCCTCGTGGTGTGATGTCGGACGCTGAAGCGCGTGCTGCCAATGTTGGCGGCGAAGTTTTGTGCCACGTATTCTAGGGTAGGGGAGCACAGAAATGTCACGCGTAGGATTATTACCAGTTATCATTCCCGACGGAGTAACTGTCGATTTGACTGATGGAATTTTGTCGGCCAAGGGCAAAATCGGTGAGTTAAATCTCACTTATGCTGCCGATGTTGTGCCTTCTATTGAAGAGGGCAAGATCTGGGTCAAACCCGCTAATGATAGCCTGAAAGCTCGCAAATTGTGGGGAACGTTTAGGTCCTTGACCTATAACGTGATCACTGGCGTTCATGAGGGTTACACCAAGTTTTTGGGTATCAATGGTGTTGGTTATCGGGCGCAAATTCAAGGCAAAGACCTTGTTCTTCAACTTGGTCACAGTCACGAAATTCGTTATCCAATTCCAGAAGGCATCACGATTAAATGTGAAACGCAGACTGAAATCGAGATTTCCGGTGCGGATAAGCAGGCCGTTGGCTCGGTTGCAGCCAAAATTCGTTCTTACCGTCCGCCAGAACCTTATAAAGGCAAAGGCGTGAAATATCGGGACGAGATTATCCTGCGTAAAGAAGGGAAGAAGAAGTAAGTCATGAAAACTTCGAAACAACTTTTTGACCGCCGGTCACGACGCACCCGCGGCAAAGTTAAAAAGAACAATGCAGGACGTCCGCGTCTGGCCGTGTTCCGTTCCGGCAAACACATTTACGCACAAATCATCGATGATGTGAGCGGCGCAACCGTTGCGTCTGCGTCCTCCATCGATAAAGAAGTTCGTGGAAAACTGAAAACTGGTGCTGATATCGCAGCTGCTTCCGCCGTTGGTAAAGCTGTTGCTGAGCGTGCCAAGAAAGCCGGGGTTGAGACGGTCGTCTTTGATCGTGGTGGATATATGTATCATGGCCGAGTGAAAGCTCTGGCCGAGGCTGCCCGTGAGGGCGGTCTGTCGTTCTAGGAGTATCGATAGATGGCACAAGAACCTAATTCACAAAATCCACGCAATCAGCGCGGCGGTCAACGTGATGGCCAGCGCGGCGGTGGTCGTGGAGGTCGCGGCGGTCAGCGGGATGATCGTGACGGCGATGAATTAATAGATAAGCTCGTCGGTATTAACCGAGTTGCCAAGGTCGTCAAAGGTGGACGTCGCTTTGGTTTCGCTGCTCTCGTTGTCGTAGGCGACGGTCGGGGCCGGGTTGGCTTCGGTAGTGGTAAAGCCCGCGAAGTTCCAGAAGCAATTCGCAAAGCGACCGAAAATGCAAAACGTAAACTCATTCGGGTTCCGTTGCGCGAAGGCCGGACGTTGCACCATGATGTTCAGGGCCGCTTTGGCGCTGGTAAAGTTATTGTTCGGGCAGCTCCTGCCGGTACCGGTATTATTGCTGGTGGTCCAATGCGTGCGGTGTTTGAAAGCTTGGGCATTCAGGACGTTGTTGCTAAGTCCAACGGCTCGCAAAACCCCTACAACATGATCAAAGCAACTTTCGATGCATTGCAAAACTTGGCATCGCCGCGTGCGATTGCTGCAAAACGCGGCAAAAAAGTCAGTGATATTGTCGGACGCCGGGATGGCGCCCCGGCAACGGATCAGGCAGCTGCAAGTGAACAGGCGTAAGAAAAATGGCTGATAAAACCGTTACGATCACTCAAATTGGCAGCCCGATTGGCCGCCGCAAAGATCAGCGCCAGACTTTAGTTGGTTTGGGGCTCAATAAAATGCACCGCACACGGACGCTGGAAGACACGCCGTCAGTGCGCGGCATGATCAATAAGGTCCAGCATTTGGTCCGCGTTGAAAACGGCGCTTAAGGAATACTGATATGAGACTTAACGAAATTCATGATAACGAAGGTGCTCGCAAACCACGCATGCGTGTTGGTCGCGGCGAAGGCTCCGGTAAAGGCAAGACAGCCGGCCGGGGTGTAAAAGGTCAGAAATCCCGTTCAGGTGTGTCGCTAATTGGTTTTGAAGGCGGTCAAATGCCGATCTACCGGCGGACGCCAAAACGCGGTTTTAACAACATTTTTGCTAAAAAGCTTGAGATCGTAAACCTCGGTCGTTTGCAAAAAGCTATCGACGAGAAAAAATTCGATGCCAAAGCAACTGTGAATGTTGAAACGCTGGCTGCTGCTGGATTGATCCGCGGCAATAAAGATGGTGTTCGCATTCTGGCTAAAGGTGAGCTTAAAGCAAGCCTGTCATGTGAAGTTCCCGGTGCCTCTAAATCAGCTGTTGCGGCGATTGAAAAAGCAGGCGGTTCGGTCACATTCCCGTCAGCGACGAAAGTTGAGCTTGAAGCGCAAGCAAAATCGGCTAAATCACAAGCTAAGAAGGCTGCCGCTGGACCAGCGAAAAAAGCTTCTGCTGACGATGAAGATGGTGATGCGCCGGCTGCTGCTGATGAAGCGGCTCCAGAATCAGCTCCTGAAGCTGACGCAAAAGAATAAATAAAGGATAACAGAGGAAGATGGCTTCAGCCGCCGAACAATTAGCCGCCAATCTTAACTTTGGCGCTTTCAATAAAGCCACAGAGCTGAAAAAGCGTCTGTGGTTTACGTTGGGCGCGTTGATTGTGTATCGGCTGGGCACGTATATTCCTTTGCCGGGTATTGATCCAACTATCTTGCAAGATATTTTCCGTCAACAGGCGGGCGGTATTCTTGGCATGTTCAATATGTTTGCAGGCGGTGCGCTTGGTCGTATGACCATTTTTGCTCTCAATATTATGCCTTATATATCCGCTGCCATTATTATGCAGTTGATGACGTCGATTTCACCGTCGATGGCGCAGTTGAAAAAAGAAGGCGCAACGGGCCAGAAGAAAATCAACCAATACACCCGATATTTGACGGTGCTGATCGCTGGGATGCAGGCATATGGTATCGCCGTTGGCATCGAAGGAATGCGGGGATCATTTGGTTCTGCTGTTATTGAGCCAGGTGCTTTCTTCCGCTTTACCGCTGTTATCACCTTGGTGGGTGGTACCATGTTCCTGATGTGGCTCGGTGAGCAAATCACTGCTCGCGGCGTTGGTAACGGTATTTCATTGATCATTTTCGCCGGCATTGTGGCTGAACTGCCGAGTGCTTTGGCTGGTACATTAGAACTTGGCCGGACCGGTGCATTGTCCACTGGCATTATTGCTGCCATTTTGCTTATGGCCGTTGGTGTGATCTACGGCATTGTATTTGTTGAACGTGCGCAACGTCGCCTCGTCGTTCAATATCCAAAACGCCAGCAAGGCAATAAAATGTACGGCGGTGAAAGCTCTCACCTACCGCTTAAAATTAATACCTCTGGTGTTATCCCGCTTATTTTCGCGAGCTCCCTTTTGTTGATGCCGACGACTGTTATCAGCTTTATGGCGGGTTCCGGTCCGGAATGGCTCACAACGGTGACAGCCTTAATGGGGCGTGGCCAGCCGACTTACCTGCTGATTTATAGTTCGTTGATTGCGTTTTTTGCGTTTTTCTATACTGCAGTTGTGTTTAATCCTCAAGAAACAGCAGACAATCTCAAGAAGCATGGCGGATTTATTCCAGGCATTCGCCCGGGCAATAATACTGCGGCTTATCTCGAATATGTCACGACGCGCTTAACTGTCGTTGGGGCAACTTATTTGGTGGCGGTTGCTTTGCTACCAGAGATGTTGATCTCGCAATATTCCGTGCCGTTTTTCTTTGGCGGTACCAGCTTGTTGATTGTTGTGACCGTTACGATGGATACCGTTGCGCAAGTTCAATCCCACATGCTTGCGCATCAATATGAAGGCCTCATCAAGAAATCGCGATTGAAGGGGCGGCGGTAGGATGAATTTGATTCTGTTGGGTCCTCCGGGTGCTGGCAAAGGCACTCAAGCGGAACGATTGGTCGAGGCCTTTGGTCTGGTTCAATTGTCGACCGGAGATATGTTACGCGCCGAAGTTAAATCTGGCAGCGAACTTGGCCAAACAGCGCAGAAAATTATGGATGCAGGCGAATTGGTGCCAGATGATCTGATTATTTCCATGATCTCCAACCAAATCGACCAGCATAGCGATGCAAAAGGCGTGATTTTGGACGGGTTTCCCCGCACCACCGCCCAAGCAGAAGCACTTGACGAGATGTTATCTGATAAAGACCTAACCATGGATTTTGTAATCCAGTTGGAGGTCAGTGAAGATACCATTGTTGAACGAATTTCGGGCCGTTACTCCTGCGCTAAATGCGGTGCAGGGTATCATGATACCTTCAGCCAGCCTGCTGTAGAGGGAACATGTGATAAATGCGGCTCAACTGAGTTTTCACGACGATCTGACGACAATCCGGAAGCGGTGCGTTCGAGGCTCGGCGCATATCGGGACCAAACAGCCCCGATTTTGCCATTTTATACCGATAAGGGTGTTTTACAGTCTGTCGATGGTATGGGTGGCATGGAAGAGGTCTTTGACCAAATTAAGGAGATTGTTGCAGGCGGGTAATTGAAGGATTTTATGGTGTTGATATTGACGGCTAACGCATTGACTTTAGATGCTTTGTGCCTATAATCGCGCCACTTTGGGAACCCCCCGCGATAAAGTTTGTAACCATTTTAAGCTAAGGAGAAACGGCTTTGGCTCGTATCGCTGGCGTGAACATTCCAACCCAAAAACGGGTTGAGATTGCGCTTACTTATATATTCGGAATCGGTCGCTCACATGCAAAAACCATCTGTGCGAAAACCGAGATTCCATCTGAGCGTCGAGTGCATGAACTGACTGATGATGAGGTCGTTCGCATTCGTGAAATGATTGATGCAGAATACCAGGTTGAAGGTGATCTGCGTCGTGAAACATCAATGAATATCAAACGTTTGATGGATTTGGGCTGCTATCGCGGTCTACGTCATCGGCGCGGTTTGCCGGTGCGTGGTCAACGTACACATACCAATGCTCGGACCCGTAAGGGACCGGCTAAATCCATTGCTGGTAAGAAAATGGGCTAAGCCCACGCTGGTAGCAAATAAGTTATAGGTTTTTGGGGTTTTCCCGGAAATTTTATTGAAGGAATTAGGTTAAAAATGGCAAAAGCGACAACAGCGCGTCCACGCCGCCGCGTGCGTAAAAATATTAGCTCCGGTGTTGCGCATGTGAATGCGACATTTAACAACACGGTAATTACCATTACCGATGCTCAGGGAAATGCAATTTCCTGGTCTTCGGCTGGTAGTCAAGGATTCCGTGGTTCTCGTAAATCTACCCCTTATGCAGCGCAAATTGCGGCTGAAGATGCGGGAAGAAAAGCGCAGGAACATGGTATGAAAACTTTGGAAATCGAAGTTAAGGGGCCGGGTTCCGGACGTGAATCTGCTTTGCGTGCTTTGCAAACAGTTGGATTTACGATCACCGCCATCCGTGATGTAACACCAATCCCACATAATGGCTGTCGTCCACGTAAAAGACGTCGGGTCTAATTGAATTTAGTTTTGTTGATTGGTCAATCGGTAGGAGTGGCCAGTCAGTTTTTTATTTTGTTTCTACTGCTTGATGAGGCGCACCCGTGATTCAGAAAAATTGGCAGGAATTAATTAAACCGAACAAATTGGAAGTCGTTCAGGGATCTATTCCAGAACGTCGTGCAACTGTTGTTGCAGAACCTTTGGAGCGTGGCTTCGGCCTAACGCTTGGTAACGCCCTTCGCCGGGTTTTGTTGTCGTCCCTCCAGGGCGCAGCCGTTACCGCCATCCAAATTGATGGCGTGCTCCATGAGTTCTCTTCAATCCCTGGCGTCCATGAGGACGTTACTGATATTGTTCTTAACATCAAAAATCTTGGTATTCGCATGCATAGCGAAATGACCGGTCACATGATGCTCGAGGCCAAAGGGCCTGGCGCAGTCACCGCTGGTCAGATCGATACCGGGCACGACATCGAAGTGGTGGATCCAGACCTTGTGATCTGCACGCTCGATGAAGGGGCCAGTATTCGCATGGAGTTCACCGTTGAAATCGGTAAAGGCTATGTGCCTGCGGGGCTAAATCGCCCAGAAGAAAGCCCAATCGGATTGATTCCGATTGATGCTGTTTTCTCGCCGGTTCGCAAAGTCGCCTATAAAGTCGACAATGCACGGGTTGGCCAGGTTACCGACTTTGACAAATTGTCATTGGAAGTCAGCACCGATGGTACAGTAACGCCGGAAGATGCTGTTGCTTTGGCAGCGCGTATTCTGCAAGACCAGCTACAACTCTTCATCAACTTCGAAGAGCCGCAATTGGCTGTGCAGGAAGAAGCCCGCGACGAATTGCCGTTCAACAAAAACTTGCTGCTTAAAGTTGACGAACTTGAACTTTCCGTTCGGTCTGCCAACTGCCTCAAGAACGATAACATCATCTATATCGGTGATTTGGTCTTGAAAAGCGAAGCAGAAATGCTGCGGACGCCAAACTTTGGTCGTAAGTCGCTGAATGAAATTAAAGAAGTCTTGTCGCAAATGGGTCTCCATCTTGGTATGGAAATTCCAAATTGGCCACCAGAGAATATCGAAGAACTGGCCAAGCGATTAGAAGAGCCTTTCTAGGTTAACACGTAAGATAAAAGGAATAGAGCCATGCGTCATCGTATGAGTGGACGTAAACTCAATAGAACATCTTCCCACCGGAAAGCAATGTTCGCTAATATGACGGCGTCTCTTTTGCTCCATGAGCAAATCAGTACGACCAAACCGAAAGCCAAAGACCTGCGTACATTCGTTGATAAAATGATTACGCTCGGCAAACGCGGTGATCTCCATGCCCGTCGTCAGGCAATGTCTTTTCTGCAGGACAAAGCTGTCGTCACAAAATTGTTCGACACACTGGCTGATCGTTATAAGGATCGCCATGGCGGCTATAGCCGCGTATTGGCCGATGGATACCGTTATGGTGATGCAGCCCCGATGGCTGTGATCGAATTGGTCGACCGTGATGTTGAGGCAAAAGGTGCGGCTGATAAAGCACGCGTCGAAGCTGAGGCGGAAGCCGAAGAAAAGGAAGGCGTTTCCGCGTAAACTGCTTTCGCGAATTTTTTTTGAAAGAGGTAGTCCTAACGGCTGCCTCTTTTGCTTTGAGCGGGTATAATAGCGATTATGACAATATTAACTTCATCGTCATTCTGGCGTAGGCCAGAATCCAGTTCCCGAAAGGATTCTGGACCCTGGATCAAGTCCAGGGTGACGATAATGATTATGTTGACTGCGGTTTTACTGGCTTCACCCGCCCACGCCCAAAAGCGCGTGCCGGAAACGCAGACTGAGATTAAGCTCTCCTTTGCTCCTTTGGTGCGAACGGCTGCGCCGGCAGTGGTCAATATATTCACCCGAAAGACCGTGACGACGCGTTCCTTTTCTCCTTTATTTGATGATCCTTTTTTCCGGCGCTTTTTTGGTGATCAATTTCGCTCCGGAAAGCGGTCGAGAAAAAAAGTTCAGAACTCCCTTGGTTCCGGCGTCATCGTCAAGGCAGATGGCACAATCATCACCAATCATCACGTCATTAAGGGCGCCGATGAAATTACGGTCGTATTGTCCGACCGCCGGGAATTTGATGCTAAAATTATCGGCAGTGATGGGCGCACGGATTTGGCCGTGCTGAAAATAAATGCTGGACGCGAAAAATTGCCGTTTTTGGCTTTTCGCGATTCAGATGACCTCGAAGTCGGAGATCTGGTGCTCGCCATTGGCAACCCCTTCGGTGTTGGCCAAACGGTGACCAGTGGTATCGTTTCTGCGCTGGCGCGAACTCAAGTCGGCATCAATGATTTGAACTTCTTCATCCAGACGGATGCGGCGATCAATCCAGGTAACTCAGGCGGCGCTTTAATTACGATGGACGGAAAATTGGTGGGCATTAACTCAGCGATTTACTCGAAAGGCGGTGGCTCCGTTGGTATTGGTTTTGCCATTCCAACAAATATGGTGCGAACAGTCTTGTTAGGCCTCACCGGAGGCGGACGGATTGTGCGACCTTGGATTGGCGCCGAAGGCCAAGGGGTAAATTCTGACATAGCCGCCTCTATTGGGATGAAACGACCTGTGGGTATTTTGATCAATGGAGTCTATCCTAAAGGGCCAGCCAACCGAGCAGGAATCAAAGTAGGTGACGTGATTATTGGCGTTAGAAATCACGATGTGAACGATACAGAATCACTGAGGTTTAGGATTGCCACCAGCCCAATTGGTCAAACCCTGAAAATCAAATTGATCCGCCGTGGAAAAGTGCGTTTCGTTAATTTTCCAGTGGAAGCGCCACCTGAAAAGCCCAAGATCAACAAAACCGAGCTCAGCGGCTATAATCCACTGCAAGGCGTTACCGTCGGAAATCTTTCACCTGCGCTATCGGACCAAATTGGCATGAACCTTTTGTCGCGCGGCGTGGTGATTTTGGAAATTCGGCGGGGCTCAGCTTCGCAGCGCTTTGGCTTTAAACCCCGCGATATTGTCAAAGAAGTTAACGGTGATGAAATTAGGACAGTGGGCCAATTGCAAAGAGTATTGTCTCAAAAATCAAAGCAATGGAATATATCCATTAATCGAAACGGCAAAACCTTATTGATGGCGATCAATCGGTGACAACGTTATTTGAATCGCAGGCTCCGAGGCCTCTGGCAGATACTCTGCGTCCACAGACTTTGGATGAAGTTGTCGGGCAAGATCATTTGCTGGGCAAAGAGGCGCCCCTTGGCCGGATGTTAGCAAGTGGCCGGATGGTTTCGCTTTTGCTGTGGGGGCCGCCGGGTACCGGCAAGACCACGATAGCGCGGTTACTTGCCGAGCACACCAATTTACATTTTGAGCCATTGTCGGCAGTATTTTCTGGCGTCGCTGATCTTCGAAAGGTATTTGAAGCATCGAAAAACCGCCGGGAAGCCGGGCGCGGAACATTGTTGTTTGTTGATGAAATCCACCGCTTTAATAAAGCTCAACAAGATGGATTTTTACCCTATGTCGAGGACGGCACGATCACACTCGTTGGGGCAACGACGGAAAATCCTTCTTTCGAGCTCAATGCAGCGCTTTTGTCTCGCTGTCAGGTGTTTGTGCTCAATCGTTTAGATGACGCGGCGCTGGAAGAATTGCTGGTCCGGTCGGAAGAATTGGACCAGAAACCATTGCCACTTGATAAAGATGCCCGCGCCGCTCTTCGGGCGATGGCTGACGGGGATGGGCGCTATTTATTGAATATGACAGCGGAAATTTTGCTTTTGCCATCTGATCCGGTATTGGATACCGCAGCGCTCACAGAGATCGTGCAAAAGCGGATGCCGCTTTATGACAAGGCGCAGGACGCGCATTACAATCTCATTTCGGCGCTGCACAAGAGTCTGCGCGGATCAGATGTGGATGCCTCGCTCTATTGGTTGGCGCGGATGTTGTCGGGCGGCGAGGACCCGCGCTATATCGCACGGCGTCTGGTGCGCTTTGCCTCAGAAGATATAGGCATGGCTGATCCCAATGCACTGCCACATTCAATTGCCGCCTGGGAGGCTTATGAGCGCATTGGCTCTCCAGAGGGAGATCTGGCGATTGCGCAAAGTGTGATTTATCTCGCGACGGCACCAAAATCCAATGCCGCCTACTCGGCGTTTAAAACTTCAATGCGGTCGGCTAAAGAGACCGGCTCCCTGTCTCCGCCCAAACATATCTTGAATGCACCCACAAATTTGATGAAAGATTTGGGGTATGGTGCAGGGTATGAATATGACCACGATGCAGAAGACGGTTTTTCCGGCCAGGATTATTTCCCGGAAGAAATGCAGCGAGCCAATTTCTATCGCCCGGAAGGCAAAGGGTTCGAGAAGGAAGTTGTGAAACGCTTAGATTACTGGCAAAAACTCTGGCAGGAGAAAGGCCAGGAGAAGGGCGAGACATGAATATGATTCTATCGATAGCTGCGGGCGGTGCGATTGGTGCTGTGGGGCGCTATTTAACGATGGTGGGCATCGGCCAATGGATAGGTCACGGTTTTCCCTACGGTACGCTTATCGTCAATATTGTTGGTTCTTTTGCGCTTGGCTCGCTGATAGAAATACTAGCTTTAACCTGGTCGCCAAGTGCGGAAATTCGAGCGTTTTTTATCGTTGGTTTGCTCGGAGCCTTTACAACATTTTCAACATTTTCTTTGGATGTCATTACCCTGATTGAACGCGGTGAATTTTTGCCGGCAGCTTCGTATATAATTGCATCGGTCGTGGTTTCGATTGCAGCGCTCTTTTTTGGTATGATGATTTTTCGCCACATTTTGGCGTAATGGATAACGATAATGATAACTCTACAAACACTTCAAGTTAAAGAAGAAGATGACGGCATTCGCCTCGATCGTTGGTTCAAACGACATTTTCCGGATATTGGTCATGGACGCTTGGAAAAGATTTTGCGTACCGGACAAGTTCGCCTAGATGGTAAACGCGCAAAATCAAACACGCGCATCGAAGAAGGCCAGGAAATTCGGGTGCCGCCGGTGAAGGCTGATTCCAAGCCCCGACCAAAAAAAGTCACCAAAGATAATGTGACGGACCGCGATGTCGAAATGCTGCGCCAATCTGTCATCCATAAAGATGACCACATCATCGCGATTAATAAACCGGCTGGATTGGCAGTGCAGGGCGGCTCTGGTATCAGCAAGCATGTTGATGCGATGCTCAACGGCTTGCAGTTTGAAATGAAAGAACGACCCAAGCTCATTCACCGGCTGGACAAAGATACGTCTGGTGTATTGCTGTTAGCGCGCACGGCCAAAGCTGCATCTATGCTAACCAAAGCCTTTAAAACCAAAGACGTCCATAAAATCTATTGGGCAGTGGTGGTTGGCATGCCGAAAATTAAATATGGCAAAATCGATATGGCGCTGGAAAAAAAATCCGGCAAGCATGGTGAGCAGGTTGTGGCTGATGAGGATGGCAAGCGCGCGGTCACGTATTATCGCACCGTTGATAACGCTGCTGGTAAAGCGAGCTGGTTGGCCATGATGCCGGAAACCGGTCGTACCCATCAATTGCGCGTGCATTGCAAAGAGCTGGGAACACCGATTTTGGGCGATGGCAAATATGGTGGCCGTGAGGCGTTTCTTGAAGGTGCAGAGGGTGTCGCTCAACAGCTTCACTTGCACGCCAAAGCAATTAAATTTCCGCATCCGGCCGGCGGTTTTTTTCAAGTTGTTTCCGATCTATCTGATCATATGCGGAATACCTGGAAGTATCTCGGCTTTGACGAAAAGATGGTTGTTGATCCGTTCGAGGATTTCTACGAGCAATGGTACGCCGATCGTGAGTGATCCGGAGGGACAGCCATTGCGTTTGGTCGTGCTTGATTGTGACGGCACGATGGTCGATTCACAAAAAGCTATTGTCGATATGATGAATGCGACGTTTGATGCGCATAATTTGGCGCGCCCGGACCGGAATGAAATACTTCGAGGCGTGGGGCTTGAATTGAGTGTCGGGATCGAACGTCTGTTACCGGAAAATCACGGATTGGATCTCACTGAAATCGATGCAACCTACCGCCGGCTTGCGACAGAACTCCGGCTAACGGGTGGTCATCAGGACCCGCTTTATCCCGATGCTAAGGAAGTCATTCAGGCGTTTGATCAAGCCGGCTGGCTACTGGGTGTCGCGACTGGCAAAGCCCGGGCAGGGCTAGATCATGTGCTGGACCTCCATGGTCTCAATGATTTGTTCATAACCAAGCAGACATCAGATAGTGCGGCAGGCAAGCCCAATCCGGAAATGTTGCTGAATGCCATGCGGGATAGTGGTGTTGATGCAGAAAATGTTTTCATGGTCGGCGATACGACCTATGATATCCATATGGCGGTTAACGCTGGTACTAAATCCATCGGCGTTAGCTGGGGTTATCACGAAGCGGAAGAACTTCTGGAAGCCGGGGCGAATACAGTCGTTCATAGCTATAACGAACTCTTTGCTGTTCTTGAGGAAATGACTCAAACATAAATTGAGCCAGATTAGGAGAGAGCTTATGAAAACAGCAATTCGCATTTTTGGCGGCATTATTGTCCTTGTCATCGCCTTGGGCGCGGCAGGCGTTGCCATTATTCTGTCTACCAGTCCTGAGGAAATTCGCGATTTCCTTGCCGCTCAGGTAAAAGAGGCAACGGGCCGTGATTTGGTGATCAAGGGTAAGCTTGATCTCGAAATTTCGCTGGTGCCAAGCCTGGTGATGAATGACGTCACTTTTTCCAAAACAAAATGGGCTTCAGCGCCGCATATGCTGTCCCTTAAAAAGCTCGAAGCCGGTCTTGAGCTCATGCCGTTATTACAAGGAGAAATCCAGCTTACTCAAATAGTCTTGATCGAGCCGAATATTCAGCTCGAGACGAATGCTGAAGGAATCGGCAGTGGCCTTAAATCTCTGTTCGGTGGAAAATAATGGCGGAATGGTCGGGCGCTAAGCGGTTTTACAAAGAGGCGAGTGCCATCGAAGGGGAGGATGGCGCGTATCTGATTGCTCTTGATGGTCGCTCGGTCAAAACGCCTATCGGTGCGGAACTCGCGGTCAAAAGCCAGCCGCTCGCCGAGACGATGGCGGCAGAGTGGGAGGCGCAAGTGGAGACCATCGAACCTCACACCATGCCAATGTGTAAGTTATCCGCAACCGCGATTGACCGATTGCAAAGCAGGCGCGACGAAGTCATCGGTATTACGCTAAAGATAGCCGAGACTGATTTGCTGTGTTACCGAGCTGAGGAACCAGAAGATTTGGTGGTCCGCCAGCGAGATTCCTGGCAGCCAGAACTTGACTGGGCCAAACAGGAATTATCAGCAGAACTTGCTGTGACCACCGGCATTTTGCCGATTAACCAACCTGAAAACGCGTTGATTGCACTCCAGGCAGTCTTATCAGAACTGGATGATTTTCAATTGATGGGCGTGACAAATGCGGCGGCGGCGGCGGGTTCGCTTATTTTGGCGCTCAGCATGCACAGAGGGCGAATTACGGCAGAGACAATGTTCGAAAAATCTGTATTAGAAGAAAAACATCAGATGGAGAGGTGGGGTGAAGATCAAGAAGCCTTGGAGCGGCATCAACGCATCCATACAGATATTTTGGATTCTTCTCGTTTTTTGGAACTCTGGGAATCTTGAGACTGGATCAGGTGTTCATGGTCGGGTAATAGTTATCAGCTAGTTTTTAAGCACTGCTTTAGATGGGGCGATACGATGTTTGAAATTATCAGACAACTCGAAGAACGACGGGCACGGGCACGAGCGGGCGGCGGTAAAAAACGTGTCGATGCTCAACACAAACGCGGCAAACTATCTGCCCGGGAACGCATCGATCTGCTGTTTGATCCGGATACTTTTGAAGAATGGGA
>CAJXJM010000012.1 GCA_913054205.1 uncultured Rhodospirillaceae bacterium | reverse complement strand
GCTCGTTCATCGCTGGTCTCAGGCTGTTCAAATATGACATCTTCATCCAGGTTGCGAAGAACTTGATCCTCTCCCTCCGCATGAGCCTCACGTATATAAACGCTAAGAAATACAATTTTGTCCCCATAAGTTTTTGCCAATTCATCAAGGCGCACGGCCCCGTCTCTAAACGGTGGTCAGGTATAAGAGCCAAAAATAAGGCCAATGGGTGTGCCGAAATAAGAAGAAAGACGAACGCTCTCTCCTGTTCGTTTCCCATGGCCATCTAATTTTTCAAGCTCAAAATCCGGTGCTTCATCGCCAACTTTTGGTGATTTTTCTTGATCTCGAATAACACGTTTTTCAATAAAACTTCGAAGTTGTTCGCGTGTCATACCGCGAGTTTCCAGCCAATTATCCGCTGCATTAACGACAATTTTTTCAAATTTTTCAGGCAATATAACTGACATTTCTATTTTGCTCCTCTAAAGCCATTCCAAATCCTAGGTATTCAATATAAGATAATCTTAATTCGATTAAATTAAAATCAACTAATTCTTATCTTTAACATTAGAAAAAGTTACTTATGAGCGAATTTATTAGACTTCCGCCACTCAATGCACTTCGAGGCTTTGAAGCCGTAGCCCGGCACATGAGTTTTGGTAGAGCTGCAGAGGAACTTCGCGTCACACCGGCTGCAGTCAGTCAGCAAATAAAAAATTTAGAAGAATTTCTGGGAGTACAGCTATTTAGACGCCAGGGTCGGCGTATTCAATTGACTGAAACTGGTCGGCAAGTTCTCCCAGGCATCGAAAAAGGGTTTGGAAACTTAGCAGATGCGGTCCGCCCCTATTTAAATCCCGTGCCAACCGGCAACATCTCATGCAGTACAGTTGCTGCTTTCGCTGCACGTTGGCTGGTACCACGTCTGCAAAGCTGGACTGCTGAGCATCCAAATATCGACGTGCGCATTTCGGCATCTGATGAACTCGTAGGATTTAAACGAAAAGGCATTGATGTTGCAATCCGACTTGGCACCGGTGAATGGGACGACCTTTATACCGAATTGCTGTTTCAGGAAGAGGTTATCCCGTTATGCAGCTCTGATCTTCTTGATGTAGAGCTACCCTTACGCGTCCCGAGTGACTTGCGCCACCATCAACTTATCCATTTCACTCCACCGTCCGGTCAACTGAACACCAAATGGTCAGACTGGGTAAAGCTAGCAGGTGTGAGCGATATAGACACCACACGCGGCATATTTTTTAACGAAGGCACCATGGCATTGAATGCGGCAACTCGTGGCCAAGGTGTCGTTCTTGCCCCTCGCATATTAGCAACTGATGAGCTATTGGCGGGCACGTTGATAATACCATTTGAAATCAAACTGCCTACGAGCCTCGCGTGGTATATCGTTATGCCAGAAAATAATATGACCCGGCCTGAAGTCGTCGCCTTCCGAGATTGGCTTCTTAAAGAATCTCGGCCTGATTCTTGACCAGCGCCAATGTCCGCTTTCGGGGGTAAAGCAGACATCCAAATGTCTAGCCGCCGGTTACTAAATTGCTTTATTTCGTGCTCAGCTTAACAATTTCATCTAATAGGCGGTTATTGATATTTTCTCGCGGTTTGTCATCATCGGCAGGATCGACATAGGTAATGGTGAGCTTGCCGTGATAGTCAACCGGCAATAGCATCAGGCGCACAAATTGGGTCTCAACTTCCTCGCTCGCAATGGCAAGTACCGGAGAATTGGCGGCTTCAAACCAAGCCTGCCCCTGTTCCACCAAATAAAGCCCTTCATCGGTATTTATTTCGAGATTGCCGCGTAAGATATAGCGGATGCCGCAAGAGGCATGAACATGGCGATAGGCCCGTGTCCCCGGCGGAAAGGTGACGGTATCCAGACGAATGCCGGTTTCCGCATCTGGCAGGTTAACAAAATCAGCTCGCTTATTGAGGCTTTGACCATAGGAAGAGTCAGAGGCTTCAAACGTGGATAGAATATCTTTGACGGGCGATCCCGCCGGCACCAGTTCCCATCTGAGGTATTCGGTGACATCATCCGCAATCTGGAGCGTCATTTCGCCCTGCTCTAATACCCCTTGGCCTTCTTCAATTTGTGTACCGTTGACCAATATCGGCCCCTTAATGACGTAGATAACGCGGATTGCCGGATCGAGAACAGTGGATTGCCCGTCTCGAAAGTAGATGTGGTCTTCAAAAAGTCTCAGCTCAAAATTATGATCGGCCAATTCGCTATCCCCCATCCAGCATTGGTTTCTAGGATATACGATCTATCCTAAACCACATAGGTGGTCAATTGGCGATGGGTTAAATGCTATTTCAATGCCCGCAAAATCGAGTAGTATTAGAATACTTTCAAAGCTAAGTAATTTACCTAAGGTGAGGTGCCGACCGATGTCAGAAACGCCAGAAACGAATGTTGTCAGAATTGCCCCCAACAATCCTGTCTTTGACCTGCCGGTTCTCGTCGGCATCGAGGAAGGCCTATTTGCCGATGCCGGTTTGGATGTCAGCTTTGTCGCGTCTTATGATGACCGGGAAAAAGACAATGCGGAGCAAGCCTATTTAACGCGCCTCAAAGAAGGACTCTTTGAAGCAGGTGAGGCCGACAGCTACAATGTCTGCGAATGGGCAACCATAGACCGAGTAGAGCGAGGTTCAGGCGGCGGCCATATCGCAGCTTTGCGCGCGGCTGTCGGGGCTCAAGCGATCCTGACATTCGATGATGAATTGCAAACGCCGCGCGACATGAAGGATGTCCCCGTCGCTGTCCAAGAATACACCGGTTCTCATTTCACCACATTGCAAATGCTCGAAAGCGCGGTCGGACCGGAACACGTCAATATTGCCCAAGGCCGTCTGCCGCAAATGCGCTACGCAAGCCTCAAGAGCGGTGAATTTCGAGCCGTAACGGTGATGGAGCCCTTTATAAGTCTAGGCCTGAAAGAAGGCGCGCACATCATCGCCTCGTCATTTTACCGCGGCGGAGAAGTGGTTGGACCCAATTTAACAGCAGAACAACGCACCGCCTATTACGATGCCGAGAACAAAGCTGTCGATATGATCAATGCGGATTTTTATAAATATGCGCATTATCTGACAGACCGCACCAAGGGCGCGCTTGAGCCTACCGAGCTTTTGCGGGCCTTTGTGCATTATAAACATGTCGATCAATATGATGAGGTTCTGTTCAATCAAGCCTATGATTGGATGAAGGAACGTGACTTTACCAATGGTATGAGCAAACATGGCGCGATCGTCTTTAGCTGAAACACGAACCCTGCGCACAAAAAAAAGGGCAGTCCATTAAGGACCGCCCTTTCTGTTAGTTAGACTTCAGCTACTTACCCAAAATCAATTTTTGCGCTCTCTTCACAAGTTCCGGAGAAACCTTAAGTGCCTCACTGACAAACTTCTGAACTTCCTCGCCGGAAAGCGCATTGACGCGAACGCGACGTTTTGTCGCTTCGGCGATAAATTCAGGATCAGCGACCATTTGGGAAAAAGCCTTACGAAGGGCTGCTACCCTATCAGCGGGAACGCCAGGAGGAACGACCAGGCCGCGTCCGACGGGACCCATAGAAGCCATGAAAGCAACGATCTGCTTATCTTCCTTACTGGTGACAACGTCACTGAACATGGGAACGTTCGGCAGCTCCTTCTCTTTCTCAACGCCGATTTGAACGATCGCTTTGGCGAATCCGCCCGGTTTAAACCATTGCGGAACAGCAGACCGCCAGGCGAGCCAGGTGAGAGAGATACCGTCGGCTTCGCCTTTTTCCATGGCTAGCCTCATCGGAGACGAACCGCGGTAACCGGTGGTAATCTTGAATTTAGCGCCATATAGGCCGTTCAAGAGAGCAGGCATGAGGAATGTCTGAGAACCTTTGCCACTCGCAGCCATGTTGATTACTTTGCCTTTAAGGTCCGAGAGCTTGTTGATCCCTTTATCTGACCTGATGACGATCACGGCATTACTTTGGATCGCATTTCCAAGCCATGTGAATTCGTTGGCTTTAAATTTGGCAGCCTTCGGACGCAGCAGCTGGGCGATGACCAGTGAGTCGAGGGGCTCAAGAAGGTGAGAGCCATCTTTGGGCATGGCGTTGAAAGCATAGTTAGCAGCCTTCAAACCACCTGCGCCAGGCATCCTCTGGGCGATAACCGTGGGATTGCCCGGAATGTATCTCGGCAAGAACTGCCCGAACATGGCGGCATATCTGCCGTAGGTTCCGCCGACACTGAAACCTTGAGTGATTCTAACGGTCCGGCCTTTGTAGAAATCGGAAACCGCATCCGCTTTTGCCGGAGTTGCCGGAGTTGCCGATATCGCCGCAAAGCCAAATGCTGCCAATGCGCCGTATTTGAGTGCCTTTAACATGATATCTCCCTTTGTTTAAGACGTTTAAAAATCGTCTTTGATTAACTAATTTAGATTAGTTATTTTAAAATACTTCGAAATCTTAGCAAAATTAAATTTAGATTGGTAGCTTAGAATGCTAATAATAGTACTTTGTGGCACTATTTGGGTTGTGTTTAATTTGCTAAACAGTGGGCGAAGGCGCTGAATAAGCAGCTTTTGATAAAGATAATAAGAAATTGACGGAAGACTTTTCTTAAATGGATGCCAGTATGTTGGACATGGCGGTCAAAGCGGCCGTTACATTAGCAGACCCCATGCGCCTTGGATTTCTCGCCCTGGGTGTCGCCTTCGGTTTGATCCTGGGTGTTATTCCAGGCCTGGGCGGGCTGGTCGGTCTTGCGCTCCTGCTTCCGTTCACTTTCAATATGGATCCGTTCACAGCCCTTGCCTTCCTCATGGGGCTGCAAGCCGTTGTCGTCACCTCCGACACCATACCGGCGGTGCTTTTCGGCGTACCTGGAACCGTTGGATCAGCGGCGACGATTTTGGATGGTTATCCAATGGCTCAAAAAGGCGAAGCCGGGCGCGCTTTTGGTGCCGCTTTTACCGCATCCGTCTTGGGCGGCCTGTTTGGTGCCTTCGTGCTCGCCATGGCCATCCCCGTGATCCGTCCCATTATATTGCAGATTGGATCTCCGGAACTGCTGGCGATATGTGTGTTGGGCCTGTCCCTGGTTGCGGTGCTCAGCGGCGGATCACCTTTGAAGGGGCTCGCCGCGGCCGGCCTCGGCATCCTCGTGGCGACCACCGGTGACGATCCTAATACCAGCACGCTCCGCTGGACCTTCGATACCCTTTATCTGTTTGACGGATTTCCCGTCGTCCCCATTGCTCTTGGCCTGTTCGCAATACCGGAAATCGCTGATATGGCGATTTCCCGCAAATCCATTGCCGGGGACCTGCACATTGGCTCCCGTTGGTCTCAATGGGAAGGCGTCAAGGATGTCTTCCGCCACAAGTGGCTGATGCTCCGGTGCTCGTTGATCGGGGCGGGACTTGGCGCCGTTCCCGGTATCGGCGCCTCAGTCATCGATTGGATCGCCTACGGCCATGCGGCGCGTACTGAGAAAGGAGCGGAGGAAACATTTGGTAAAGGTGATGTGCGCGGCGTTATCGCGTCGGAAAGCTCCAACAACGCCAAGGAAGGCGGCGCGCTCTTGCCGACCATTGCTTTCGGCGTTCCCGGTTCCGCCTCCATGGCGCTTATTTTAGGCGCTTTTTTGATCCATGGTTTGATTCCCGGCCCGGAGATGTTGACAAAAAATCTCGACATCACTTATACCCTGGTCTGGTCCGTGGCCATCGCTAATATTCTGGGCGCCGGCGTCTGCTTCTTTTTCGCCAACCATTTGGCCAAGATCGCGATCGTACCTATCGGTATTTTGGCGCCCTTGGTCCTTGGCATCACCTTCATCGGCGCTTTCCAGGGCTCCAACGCCTGGGGCGATATTGTCGCTCTTTTAATTTTCGGCATAGTCGGTTGGGTGATGAAGCGGATGCACTGGCCGCGGCCTCCACTGATCCTTGGCTTTGTGCTGGGCGGTCTGGTGGAACGATATATGTTTATTTCCATAAACCGGTATGGCTTTGAATGGCTGTGGATCTTCCGCGACGGCAATTTTGCCCCGTGGGTTGTCATCCTGTTTGCCATTACCCTTTACGGTGTTTTGGGTCCGGTTTACCGTAGCCGCCGGAAGCGCAAAAAAGAAGGCCAAATTAGAGAATCCAGTTTTGCCTACCAGAGTCAGAACCTCAATCCAAATATGTTCTTCACATTACTAGTGTTGGCGTTGTTTATAACGGTCATTGCTGTCTCCTCACAGTGGGAGTTCGGCGCCAAGCTTGTGCCCCAAGTGGTTTCCTGGTTCGGAATAGGCTTTACCGGCTGGCTGGTTATCTCCGGGCTGTTCATTACCACGCGGGTGCGCACGGCTTTGGCCGAAGGCGGAGATATGGCGGGGGGGTCCAGAGAGACTCAGTTATCCTCCGCCGGTGATGCCTTTAAAGCTGAAGAAAATGAAACCCACTTCGATATCAAGGCCGACTATGGAGACTTAAGTTCAACGGAAATTTATCGAAGGGCCGGGGTCTATTTCGCCTGGCTCATTTTCTTCTTCGTTTCATCTCTGGTGATCGGTCTCCTGCCGTCAATGTTTGTTTTCCTCGTTGGATATCTGAGGTTTGAGGGCAAGGAAAGCTGGAAAAGGACTCTTAGTATATCCGTACCGATGTGGATTGTGTCCTATGGGTTGTTCCATAAACTTCTTGTCGTGCCCTGGCCTCAATCCGTGATCGGCAACCTCTTTCCGGGATTGCGCTCCAGCATCTGGTTCAATCTGTTCTAGCGGATAGAATTTTAGGAGAGGTCTCCCGTGAATTCTATTGATTCTGACGCCCATGTCATTGAAATTCCCTACACTTGGGAGTTCATGGATGAAGCCGATAAAAAATACGCGCCAAGGAAATGGGTGACGATGTCCTAACCGGTAACGATATCTATGTGGCCTGTCAGGTGACTGATGATTTGCCCGATGTCATCAACAGCGTCGGCGAAGAAAATCTATATTAGAACGAATGCAAGAGATCAGACCAACCGTGTATCTAATCTGCCACATCGTTTGCATTCTACCCGTTGCACACTTCCACCTGGACCAAAACCGTAAATCCCGTCGATCACTCGATCATCATGGTATCCCAACCAACAAAGTATGCGGTCAAAAATGCCTTGCGTTCGCTCAGAATTAGCGACTGCGCGGGCCTCCTTACCCTGCGCATGATCCTTTGAGATAGGTTGGTGTTTCGGTTTTTGTTTATCCGGCATTATTATAGAATAGGTGTCGACGGAATATATGTCCATGGATGCGGTTAAATACAATAGATCTAAAGCCAATTAAATTAGTATAAATGTGAATCCCAAATATAGAGATTCCCAAATAAAAAAATTCATTGTGGGCATTATCAAATTACCAAATTGCCCCAATTCAGTTTCCAGGAATGATTTTGCTAGATTGGACAGGTGATTAATTTATGCCAGCAAAAATATAGCGCTATATTTAGTTGGAAGTTTGCGGTGGGTGTTTAAACAGTTTTAATACTATTAGTCTAGATTGGGTGTATAATTAGCCTGATCAACGGGAAAGTGAAAGAATTGGCGGACGAAAATACAGATATAGCTGATGCGGATGAGCTGGAAGATCAAGCTCGATATGGCATAAGCGTCAACATTTCTGCCATACTTGGTGTTGCGGAAATGACTGTCGAACAGGTTCTCAGGCTTGGTCGTGGAGCCGTGATTGAGCTTGAACGAGGCCTTGGAGAATCGATTGAATTGTTTGCCGACGGCAAATTGGTCACTCGAGGGGAGGTTGTGGTCGTCGAAGAGATGCTCGCCGTCCAAGTCACTGAAATTGTTAAAAAATCAAATTAATGAAGTCGTCATTTTGGCTTCTGTAGAGTCTCGAACATAAACATGGGATGCAAGAAATGAAGAAGCCGACAATTTCGCGAGCCGAGGAACAATTCACGGCAACTCAAAAGAAGGATGAGCAGGCCATGAAGGCCAAGGATAAAGCGGCACAGGAGAGATCTGATAAGAGAGCGCGTCTCAAGGCACTTCGCTTGGCGAAGGAAGCTTCCGACGCGAAAGCTTTAGATTAAAAAACCTTGGCTGAGATGGCTATAAAGAATGGCGCATGGAGCGCTCTAGTTTTCTACAGGAGCTTCCAGCCATAAATAACGGTCATTCCAAGAGTATAACCAGCGAGAAGGAATACATTGACTGGATTTCCAGAAAGCTTTGGCGTTTTGATCTGTGACACATTCAAGGCAGCTAGTCCCAGACAACTGGCATAGAGAATTACAGAAAAAACTCCCGAACTAAAGAGGCCTTCAAATAGAAATATAAAAACGAGTGCTATGTTGTTGTTATCAATAGCCAACCCGGTGTATTTGGATCCGTCAGCTAGACCAAAAGTACTAAAATAGCTCAATCTTATCACGCCAGCTGCAAGCATTAAAAATGCTCCCAGTAGGAATACAGGCTCGAATTTTCCATAACTTAATAGAAGTATGGCCGGCGTGACACCATAGCTCACGATATCAATCAATACATCAAGCTGCCCGCCAAACAATCTGTCTGAACCAGTTCGCCCCTTCATCCTGCGCGCAACAAGCCCATCGGCCCAGTCAAAAGCAACGGCCCAGATCATTCCTATCATCGCTGCAGCGTAAACGCCTAAAATGATGAAATATATGGCAAGAAGGGTGCAGCCAAGTCCGGCAAGAGAACAAATATTGGGAAGATCCCAGACATAAGAAAGAATAGGTTTGGGCTGCTGCTCTTGCGGATCAGAGTTTTCAGTTGGCATTGCTGGACCTACAAACAAGGGGTTTCAATTTTGCTAGATTTCGATTATAAGTCGTTCCTAACAGCATCGGAAATTAGTTGGATAAATACCATCTCCCGTACGGTTCACCGGTCCGATTATTATCGCGCCATTTCAATATACAAATTAAGTGAACAAACCTAAAGGTTCAAAATAAATTATGATTGTCTATACCGTAGGCACGTTTGATCTGTTGCATGTAGGGCATTTGGCCTTGCTAAACCACTGTAAAACCTTGGGTGATGTAGTTGCGGTTGGCGTCGCTTCTGATGAGGTCGTCAACCTTTATAAGCCCCATGTACCTATTATCCCACTTATTCAACGTATGGAAATGCTGGAAGCTTTGCAGTGTGTCGACATTGTGCGCCCATACCATGAACTTGAATATGTATCGGGTTGTAAGGAAGTGAATGCCGATATTTTCGTGATCGGAGAAGATTGGGGCCGCAAAAAGCACAATCTTGACGTGGAAGCCTTTTTAGCAGCAGCCGGAAAACAAATAATTCAAGTTCGCTATAATCCCCGAACCTCATCGACGGAAATTAAGCAAACAGTCATTGGTCAGACTCAAACAGACCTTATGCGCCGCATAGCCTGAGTAATCGGCAAAATTTCCAATGTAAGACCCGATATTCGATTTGGGACATAAAGCAGACTACATTTCCAAGCTGACACAGAATCCTAATCTATTCAAAGGCGGACATTTCACTAAAAACCGACGTTATCAATGGCATGAATTTAGACGACTGATATATTGAAAAGCTCCATCGCGGTTTTACCGAGGATTAGCTCGGTTTCAGCCTCGCTGAGATCGGCACTTTCAACGACTTTGAGCGGCGTCATGTCGCCAATCGGGAATGGGTAGTCGGACCCTAACATGATTTTCTCCGCACCAACTATGTCGCGCAGAAAATTCAACGCGCGCGGATCAAACAATACAGTGTCGAAGAACAGCGTTTTAAAGCCTTCGATTGGGTCGGCATAATCGTGACCAGCGATTTCCACGTTTCGAGCGAGCCGTCCCAGCATGTATGGCAGCGCGCCGCCGCCATGGGATAACACAAAATTCATGCCAGGGTATTTAAGGAAATGACCGGAGAACAGCAAACGCGATATGGCGATGGTGGTGTCAACGCCGCGGCCCGTCGCGTTCATCATGCCAAAATCCAGTAATCGTGGATCACCGCAACCAAACATCGGATGCAAATACAGCGTCGCTTTGAGAGATGACGCTGCCTCCCAGAAAGGGTCCAGCTCGGGATCATCGAGATTACCACTGTCGCCATGGGGTTGGGTGCCGATCATGACGCCGCCAAATCCAGCAGCCAATGCCTCTTCCAGAACTTCGGCAGCGAGTTTGCCATTTTGCAAGGGAACGGTAGCAAGCGGCACCAATGGCTCATGCTCATCCGTGCCAGTCATAAGAAACTCGTTCATGAAGCGGCTCCAGGCAGCCCCTTCTTCTGCTGGAAGTTCATAGCCGAAACTATCCAGCCAGCCGCCATTGATTTGCGCATCAATGCATTGATGCTCCATCCACTCCAGACGACCATCACTATCCCGCAATTTAGGTGACAACGGGCGCGTCAAGGCACCGCCGGCAAAACCCAGCTTGTAGCTGTCATCTTCGGCCAAAAGCTCGACCGATGGGAACCGGCTGGTTTCCTTCTTGAGGGCGTCGAGCATCGATTGCGGGGTGAAATGGGCGTGGGTATCAATAATCATTCTGGTTTCTCTCCGTTGAGAAGTTCTTCGATATCGTTCATGCGCATCGGAAGTTCATGAATGGATAGCCCCCTTGGCTCCAAAGCATCGTTAACCGCAGAGGCTATAGCAGCAGGAGCCCCTAAATAACCACCTTCGCCGGAGCCTTTCTGACCGTGCGAAGTCAAAGGTGACGGCGTGCAATGCTCAACGTCCTTAACATAGGGAATTTCGAACACCGACGGCATGACATAATCAACAAAGGTGCCGCTCAAAAACTGGCCATCTGGTCCATAGTCAAATTTTTCGTACAATGCCGCGCCAATTCCTTGGGCAACACCGCCGATGATCATGCCACGGACAATATCCGGATTGATCACGGTCCCGCAATCATGGGCGATAAAATAATCGAGAACGGTTACCTTGCCGGTGCCGGGGTCAATTTCGACAAACGGTATGTGGGCCTGAAAGGAAAAACACGGATACAACTGAACTCGATTTTTTTCGTCCGGCATTTGCCCGCCGAGCGGCACCTGCATGACGTGAAGAGCCTGCAACCCAGGCTCCATCCCTTCCGGCAATTTATGAAATTGGCGATGAGCGATGTTACAAAGCTCATCCCAGCTCAATTTTCGGGCAGGATCGGAGCGATCGAAAATCGTGCCTTCGGAATACTCCAATCCGTCAATCGGTCTATTAAGATTATGGGCCGCGATTTGAAACAGTTGATCCTTTATCTTTTGGGCTGCACCAGCCGCCGCGCCGCCCAGCATGACCGCCATCCGGCTGGCGATTGGTGAGCGCGTTGGTAAGCCGGCAAGGCTATCAGCATGGATGACCCGAATGTCATCGGGATCTCGCTGAAGCTCTTCACCTAATATAGTGGACACCAGCGTTTCATGACCTTGTCCAGAGGTGGTTGTACCCATGGTGCCGACAATATTACCGACAGAATCGATCCGCACCTGACAGCCTTCCATATAGGTGCTGATTTCAGCCTTGGGGTTGAATAGAAACTCGAATAAATTATTGCCCCCGCTGGGTTCAAGACAGGTTGCGATACCGATGCCGGCGAGTTTGCCTTCGACGCGCAATTCATCCCGGCGCTTGACCAAATCGTCATAATTCGCCAATTCAGTTACCTTGCCGAGTACAGTCTCATAGTCACCACTGTCGTATTTGGTACCCGTTGGATTTAGGTAGGGGAACTCATCACTGCGGATCAAATTGCGCCGGCGAACTTCAAACCTATCAAGCTTCAAGTGACGCGCCACCTCGTCCACCGCTGTTTCAATCATGTAATTAGTCGGGCCCTGGCCCATGCCCCGCACTGGCACTTGGCCGGTCTTATTGGTGGCGACAGAACACGGTCTATAGTGAACGCTATTGATCCGGTATGGCCCGACAATGGCGGCGATGGGTTTGCCCAATTGGAAAGGCCCCCGTCCCGGATAGGCGCCGCAATCATCAATGGCACGAATTTTCAAAGACTTAATGACGCCGCCCTGATCAAAAGCGACATCGGTGTAGAATATCCGATCCGGCCCATGAGCATCGCCGCTCGCCAAATTCACCAACCGGTCCTCAATCAGACTTACCGGCGCACCGCCGAGTTTGCGGGAAATGTAGCCCACCAAAACAGTGTGTTTAATGCCCCGCTTAACGCCGTAACTGCCGCCGACATCAATGTCTTGATTAACTTTGACTCCATTGAGAGGCATGCGAAGCGCCGCCGCAATCTGTTCAGGATAGTTGGGCATTTGTATCGACGCCCAGACGTTCAACGTCTCGGTGCCTTTATCCCATTTTGCCAGCACGCCAAATGTTTCAATTGGCACGGTGGAAGAACGCCCCCATCGAGCGCGGAAGGACAGCGTATGATCGGCAGCTTCAAAATCTTCCGCCACCGGTCCCCATTCAAAATCGCCGTCATAGATAATATTGGAGCCGTGGCCCGGATGAACCAAGGGTGCATCAGGCTTCATCGCCTCTTCAGGATCGACGATGGCAGGAGTTGCCTCATATTCTACTTCAATCAGATCTAGGGCATCTTCTGCGATATAAATATCTTCGGCAACCACAGCGGCCACCCATTCACCGGCATAGCGGGTCATCTCATGGGCCAGGGGAAACCATCTGCATTCCGGCAAGGGCAGCCCATGATAAAGCGGCAATGTGTGTTCTGCTATCTCATCGCCGGTGATCACCGCCGCAACACCCGCCAACGCCAAGGCCGCTTCCGCATTGATCAATACAATCCGCGCCCTCGGATGTGGGCTCGGCAAAACCGCGACATGCAAGGTGCCGGGCAAATCCTGGTCTTGGACAAAATTGCCATTTCCGGTGACAAATCGTTTGTCTTCAACGACCCGGCGTTTTCGGGCGATGTAGTGATAGTTGCTGCCGGCCACGGGATTATCATGGGCGCCGCTCATGACTTGTCCTCCCGCAGTCGTTCCGCGCCAATTTTGATGGAATCAATAATTTGTGCATAGCCCGTGCAGCGACAAATATTGCCGCCAATCGCTTCCAGGATATCTTCATCGCTGGGATCGTCGTTGGATTGCAGCAGCGCGTGGACCGACGTCAACATACCCGGCGTGCAATATCCGCATTGCATGCCATGACCGTCGCGAAAAGCATCCTGCAATATCCCTGGCGATCCATCCTCCTCGCAGAGGCCTTCGACTGTTATCACCTCCTGGCTCTCCACCTGCACTGCCAGCATCAAACACGAGCGAATTGCCTCGCCGTTTAAAACGATGGTACAGGCGCCGCAAACACCGTGTTCACAGCCAACATGTGTGCCGGTGGCTTTGAGAACGACACGTAAAAAATCCACCAAGGTCATTCGAGGGTCGGCCTGGCCGGATACGGTTTTGCCATTGAGGGTCAATGTTATATCGCGCTTTGTCATGCTGCCGCCTCCCATATCGCACGCTCTGTCATGACCCGAGCCACCCGGCGGCGATAGGCGGCACTGCCGTGCTGGTCTTCCACAGGATCAAGAAAGTCTGCCATATTCGTCAGCGCATCACCGATGGTTTCTTGATTAATGACCGAGCCAGTCAAATTGGCTTCAACCTTTTCCAGCCGCACCGGTATACCTGCCGCGCCCCCGACGGCGATTGCCACACGCTGACAAACGTTATTTCCATCCAGAACCATCTGCGCAGCCACAGAAACAATCGCGAAATCACCATGGCGCTGACTGACTTCTTGAAACCCCACGCCCAATTTCCCCTCTTCCTGCCAAATCGGGAAAGTCACATCGGTGAGACATTCATCGTCTTTACGTAACGTCATCATCGGGCCTTCGTAAAAATCCTTAGCCGATAAGTTTCGCGTGTCATTTTTGGTTTGCAATTTAATCGAAGCGTCCAGAGCTACGGCGATCAGCGGGATTTCTGCTGCCGGATCGCCATGCGCTATGCTGCCGCCGATTGTGCCGCGGTTGCGAGTCTGATGATGACCGATGAAAGGCAAGGCCTTTGCCAATAAAGGAATGCTCTCGCCAATCAATTGTGAATTTAGAGCGACATTTTGACGGGTGCAGGTTTTGATCCGAATGCCGTCATCCAATTGTTCAATACCAGCAAGTTCCGAAACGGCGTTGATATCTATAAGCACGCTCGGCCGAGCGAGGCGCATCGCCAGCATGGGAACGAGTGTCTGACCGCCAGCCAATATCAAGCCATCATCACCGGCCTCAGCCAGTTGACCGACAGCATCTTCGACCGTCTCGGCGGCGTGGTAGTCAAATGCTGGGGCTTTCATTCTTCGTCCCAGCCGTCTTCGATTTGGCGGACAGAGGTTTCAGGTTTGAAATCTGGAGATTTCTGCTGTCGTGCCAGTGTGCGTTTGCCATTTTCAAGATAGTCGCCTTCTGCGGCGCGCTTGGCATCTTCAGCCCAACGGCTGTGCCAATCGCCAAGTGAATATCCGTGCCAGGGCGTTTCCGGCCTGATCGGTGGTAAATCCAGACGTTCCCAAAGTGCTTTGGCTTTTTCCATATATTCTTTTTCCGGCAAGGCCAGCGGCGGCATCGCTTCTTTCATCGTCGCGTCAATCAAAAGCGTGCCATCTTCTTCGCCCGAATGTTCTCGTTTAGGTCCGTGTCCTTGGCTGCGATGCGAGAGCAGTTGGACATCTGCAGCGGGGTTATGGCGGTAGGCAAGCGCCCAAAGTATTGAGTCGGCGCTATCAGGATCAATATCGTCATTTACAGCAATGGTGATTTTTCCCATATCGCCCTTGAAGCTCGCGGCACCATTCAAGGCTCGCCAAATCTCTGTTCTTGGGACACCCTTATCCATGATAATAAGCGTCACCCGAAGCAATCCGGTGAGCGGTTCATGCAACGCAACTTTTTGCACGCCGCGGATGCCGAGCACGTTTTTTAGGTGGTTGAGAAACAATGGCTCATACGCCACTCGTTTGATGACGCTCGATTCAGATGGCGCTACCTGGCTTATATAAGAAGGAATGACGGCGTTTTTTTTACGCGTTATTGCAGTCACTTCAAATGGCATATTAAATTCTTCGAGCGCGACATGACCGTGCGATTCTCCGAACGGTCCTTCGGGTTCCAAAACTTCAGGATCAATATAGCCCTCGATGATAACTTCGGCTTCTGCTGGCACCAGAAGATCAACTGTTTTGCCTTTAATCGCATTGATTGGCTCGCCGGCGAGGCCACCAGCAACGTCTAACTCATCCAAATCGATGGGTAGTTTTTGCGGGCCGGTAAAAGCGACGTAGGGCGGACAGCCAACAACAACGGCGCAGGGCATTTTCTCACCACGCTCTTTATATTTTTGCCAATGAACATAGCCGCCCGCACCGCCGACCCGTGTCGCCATGCGAATGACCATGCGGTCCGATGCCTTGAAGGCGCACCGATATGTCCCGGAATTTTGAATGTCGGTGTCGGGATCTTTGGTAACGCAATTGGCCGCCGTCAAAGTTGGGGCGCTATCGAAACCCGGTGTTGAAATCGGGATCGGCAGAGCATCCAAGCCTTTGCCTTCACCGATCAATTCGCTTCCTTGCCAAATAATCTCCTGGCACGGTGCCGAATTAACCATGCGCGGCGGGATCGGATTGGCAATGGCATTGCCCCATTTTGCAGAAATGTCTTCCAAGGCTGTGTCCATGCCGACCGCATAGATCGCCTGATTGGCGGCCAAGGCTCCAACGGCGACCGGAATATCAAATTTTCTACCTTTGCCATCAACCACATTGGTAAATAGAAATGCTTTGCGGTCCGCTTCCGCCATACCGCCTCGAAACTGCCAGCGCACCAACGGGTGCATCTCTGCATCTTTATCGATGGGCTCATCGATGGTCCACAGCAAATCAGATTTTTTAAGCTCTTTCAGATGATCCTGGAGGTCGCGATAAGAATACGAAGTGTCCGCCATTATGAAGTACTTCCCTGCCTGTCATTGAGGAATTTTGATTATATGAGCATTTATTGAATTAATTTTAGATAGTAAAATCAATATGTAAAAGACAAGTTCCGAAAATAGGCGATTATTGTTCTTTAATTCCATATTGAAACTGATTATAAGTCTCAGACGATGTTCACGACAATGTGAGCATCGATACTTAATTAATTCAGACATAAATTTTAGTCAGGGAGACTATTAATGAAAATCTATACAAAACTGGCGCTCGGGGCGGCAGCTCTTTCTTTCTGTGCCGCGACACAGGCCACATCCGTTAACGCGGCAAATGTCGATGGACCGAGTGTTTTTTGGAAAATTTCCGTGTGGAGTAAACCACGCGCTCTTACTGCCGGCATGGATCATCTGGTAAAACGTCTTGCCGAAGAAACCGGCGGCAAATTTAAA
>CAJXJM010000011.1 GCA_913054205.1 uncultured Rhodospirillaceae bacterium | reverse complement strand
GTTTTTCAAAGACCTGCCAGAGCTGCAGGTCTGATTCTAAACACTAATAATTAAGTGACTGTCACCTAATTAAGGAAGTTGTGAATTGATGTAAATAAGTGACTGTCACTTAATTAAGGGTATTCCAGATTGTCCTGGCCGGGCTTGTTTGCGCTCTGGGTGCTTAAGGAATAGTTTGGGTGCCTAACATTTCTGAGGAGAGCGGTGTGACCGAAGTGATCACGGAGAAAGTTACACGAAGGGCGATCCTCATCGTATTCTGCGCAAGCATCGTGCTGCTGTTTTCCATGGGCATGCGGCAAAGTTTTGGTCTGTTTCAATCGCCGATTTCGCAAGCCTTCGGCATCGGTATTTCCACCTTCTCTTTCTCTCTCGCTTTGCAAAATTTAATGTGGGGGGTCGCGCAGCCATTTGTTGGTGCGATCGCCGATAAATTTGGCTCAGGCCGGGTCATTGCGGTTGCGGGTTTTTTCCAGGCCTTGGGGCTTATCTGGTTATCGCAAGCAAGTTCCGCCTGGGAGCTGCACGCAAGTGCCGGTTTCCTTATCGGTATTACCGGAGCCGGAACAACCTGGGCAGTGCTGCTTTCTGTGATTGCCCGCAACGTGCCGGAAAGTAAACGCACCCTGTTTTTTGGTATTGGCGGCTCGGTCGGTACCGGTGGTCAAATCCTTTTAGCGCCGCTCAATCAATTTAATATTATTAATTTCGGTTGGGTTGGGGCGCTGATAATTCTCGCGGTCATGATCAGCATAATTGTGCCTTTGGCTTACGTTTTGAAGGGCAAGACAAGTGATCATACTGCCTCTAAAGAACAAGCTGAGAGTTTGCTGCAGGCGTTGGACCGAGCACGTCAACATTCCGGCTATCTATTCTTGACGGCAGGTTTTTTTGTTTGCGGATTTCAGGTTATGTTCATCATGGCGCATCTGCCGACATTTCTGCAAAACCAAAATATGCCCGACTGGCTTCCAGGAACGGCGATCAGTATTATTGGTATTACAAACTTGATCGGTACCTTTGGCTTTGGCTATCTCGGCGATAAATACAGCAAAAAGTATCTTTTGAGCATTCTCTATTTTCTACGTTCAATTGTAATCGCGATATTCGTCATGGTGCCGATTTCGGTAACATCGGTGTTGGTATTCTGTTTCTGTATTGGGTTTCTGTGGCTTGCCACCGTGCCTTTGACCAATGCATTGGTTGGCCAACTCTTTGGCCTTAGATATCTTGCGACGTTAGCTGGCATTGTATTCTGCTCGCACCAATTGGGCTCGTTCTCCTCAGTTTGGCTGGGCGGGTATTTGTTTGATACAACCGGTTCTTATACGCTGGTCTGGCAAATCTCGATTGGCCTCGGCTTTCTCGCCGCCCTTCTCCACTTACCAATTGATGAAACCGCGACCCGGCCGGCACCTGCCCCGGCGGCAGAGTAATTTTAGTTCGGGATTGTTCCATTGTTAAAACAATCGAGGATGTGATCGGCGACGCGGCTGACAACCTGATCTTTGTTTCCCCGGTGCAACAGATTTAACTGGCTGGCCGGCAGCAGCGGAAAACCTTCTTCCGGCGTTAGTTCCCTGAGACCTGCCGGCACCGTGCAGCGCGCCAATGCCGTCACGGCAAGACCCGCCTTGACCGCTGCCGTTAAGCCTGCGTGATTGGGACTGGAATAGGCCAGGCGATAATTTCGGCCCATCTTATCGAGCTTTTCCAAGACCGCTTGACGTACCGGACAGGTCGATTCGAACAAAGCAACTGGCAGCGGGTCTTCCTCGTGTACAAAATGGGTCGGCGAGGCGATCCAGACGACCGATTGGCGCGACACACTTTCACCCTTGGGAAAGCCGGTTCGGTGGGTAATCAACAAAATATCCAACCGCTCTTTGTTAAACTCCTTAACCAAATCATCACTTGATTGGCATTCAATTTCAAATTGAACTCGTGGAAACGCTTCCGCCGAGCTCGACAATATACGGGGCAAGTAAGCCTCAACATAATCATCGGGAATACCAAAGCGGACCAGACCTTCGAGATGAGGCTCGGTGAAGACAGAGACCGCTTCATCGTGGAGTTTTAATATCCGGCGTGCATAGCCAATAAACTCATCGCCGTCCGAAGTCAGTTTGACGCTGCGTCCTTCACGAGAAAACAAGGACCTTCCGACGGTTTGCTCCAGCTTGCTCACCTGCTGGCTGACGGCTGATTGAGTGCGAAAGACTTGACTGGCGGCATGGGTAAAACTGCCGGTATCGGCAATGGCTACAAAAGTTCGCAATACGTCGGTCGGTATGTTGATATCCATTTTTTGCACCAAATGTTACATTAGAAAAACTTATGAATACCATTAAGACAATTCGTTGGATTAATCAATAAGATAAGCGCATATGAAGCCTATCGACATTGAGTTTTAATTCTATTGAGGCCAAAAGGAAGCGTGTTATGGATAAAAGTATAGAAATTTCGGAAGTTTTTGCAGCAGCAGGAAAAAGCATTTGGTTTGCCTTTAAAACCACTGCAACAACAACAGCTAAACATGCGATCCTCACTGTGAAACGTAGAAATGAACTCGCTCGACAGCGCTATCAATTGTCAAATTTGGACGATGACCGATTGCGTGATTTGGGAATTTCACGTGAAATGGCGGAGAAAGAGGCGGCTCGGCCGGTTTGGGATGATCCTCTGTCAACGCGTCAGCTGTCAGCCCCGTTCATCCAAAAAAGTAATCGATTTGTACTCTAGTCAAATTCAAGAGCTAGAGGATCTGCGACGGTGTAAATCGTAATATCACCGTCGCGGCCTTTGACATCGGCTTCATATTGCGGCAGTCCGGTTACATCTAGCCCTGCACAATTTGCGGCGGTTTCTGAAATTATGAACGGCACGCCATACTCCTTGGTAAGACTTTCGAGCCGTGCGCTCACATTGACATCATCGCCGATGGCCGAGAAATTTTGCGCTGTTGGTGGACCCATGGTACCGACGATGGCATCGCCGCAATGAACACCGATTCCCATTTTAAGGGGCTCTTTGATTTCGCGGGCTAAACGTTCGTTCAACGACGCCAGTCTCTCGGTCATGTTGATGGCACCTTTGACGGCATCTTTGCAGCCTTGGTCAACACCGGATTCTATGCCGTATAGCGCCATCAAACCGTCACCGGCAAATTGTGCGTAGTGACCATCGGTTTCGAGCAAGGCTTCTGACATCTCGGCGAAGAACTGGTTGAGGATAAATAGTACATCATAGGGCAGTTTTTCCTCGCCCAATTTGGTCGAGCCTCTGAGATCGAGGAACATGACGGCCACTTTCTGTTCACGGCCCTGAATGCCGCCCGGCCGATTGGCGTCTCTGGCGGTTGCGTTTGGGGGTAACAAAGGACGTATGGAAAGATCGCGTCTCGGCTTGGTTTGACAGGCCAGTCGTACTTCGGGCTCGGCATTAACGCGTTTGAGGGCTTTTTGTTCGAGCTCCTCCGGCATCGGTAATTCTTCAAAGGCTTCACCGACATGGACCCGGCATGTCGTACACCGGCCCCGTCCACCACAGACAACCGCGTGCGGAATGCCGGCTATTCGCAATGTCTCAAGGATCGACTGACCAACAGGGGCGCGAAGAGAAATGGTGTCAGTAATTTTAAGTCGATAAATGCCGTGGCGATTGCGGTAGAGGCGCCTAATAAACCGAGCAACGAAGACAGATGCGACAAGGCCGCCAAAGACGTACCAGCCAATAAATTCCAGCCCGAGCAGATTATTGACGCTCTCGGAACCGTAATCGTTGACCGGTTTAAAAACCCGGTCAAAGAACTTGGGGTCATTGGCTGCAGTGACCTCCAATTGACGGCCAATGCGGGCAAAGCCCAGCAATGACAAAATCGGCGTAATGATTGCAAATGCATATATGAGAATGAACCAATCTTGATACCACGCCTTGAGGCGCAACCAAAAATGCAAGCCGACCCAAAGATGGCTCCAGACAATGATCAGCATAAAACTTTGTTGCACATCGCGCATCGGTTTCGCGATCCAAAGCACTGAGATCAAATATTCGTAGGTGGTGTCGAAACCAATGACCTGACCGGCTATCGCTGTGCCGATGACATGAATTAGGATCATTGGGAAAATAAGGATACCAAGCCCGATCTGTACCGCCTCCCAAACGGGCATCCTCAGGGTGCTGCGTCGAAAAAGAACAAATAGCGACAATAAAAAATGTGTCAAAAATGCCAACATCAAAATTGGCCCGCCAATCGGAGAAGCCCAGAGGAAACTCATGCCGCGGCGCATGGCCTCCATGGCATCATAAGAAATCAAGCCAAGCGCGTGATTGATCACATGCGGAATGACGTAAAGGGCGACGACAACCCCTGACCACATTCTAATCCGTCTTTCCCACATGTTCAAAAAACCTTCCTGGTTATTAATATCGCTTGATTCTCATTTGATTTTGACCAAATTTGGGGCCAATTACACCTAAATTATTTGTGTTGGAGATAGCTGTGCGCGGATATTTCGGCATTGGCGCTGAAAGAATACATAAATCCATGAATGTGGGGAGCCTATTTCGCTCGGCCCATGCCTTTGGTGCTGACTTTATGTTCACGGTTGATGCCGCTTATACGCGGCGAGGCGGCAAACGATCCGATACGTCAGACGCACCGGCGCATGTCCCGTTTTATAGCTTCCCAGATATTGGCTCGATGATTTTGCCGGAGGGCTGTGAATTGATCGGTATTGAGCTACTAGATGAGGCGATTGATTTGCCGAGTTTTCGCCATCCCCGGCAAGCGGCTTATATATTGGGGCCGGAACGCGGCTCCCTCTCACCGGAAATGGTCGAGAAATGTGCCTATACCATCAAAATTCCGACAAAATTTTGCATCAATGTGGGTTTAGCCGGTGCCATTGTCATGTATGATCGGGTAAAATCCCTAGGTAAATTCGCGCGCCGTCCGGTTACGTCGGGCGGTGAAATTGAAGCACTACCGGAACATGCCTATGGTGGCCCGACATTGCGAACGCAAATGGATAAATTTCGCACGCCGCCGCCAATTTTAGACGAAGACGACCTGCGAGCGTTAGAGAACAACTTGGAAGAAGAATGACACCCTCTTTAAATTTTAAATGTGCAGGTATTGTTTTTGGTGTTGGATTGCTGCTGCCCTTTGGTGGCCAAGCCCAGACGCTGATCAATAATTTTGATGATTGGAGCGCGTTTGCGGATGGTAAAGGCAGATCCAAAGCCTGTTATATCGCGAGCGTGCCAAAAAAAGAAACCGACAATTATAAATCCCGCGGTAATACCTATATTCTTGTCACCCATCGACCCGCAGAAAAAACCAGTAGCGTATTTGAACTACGCGCCGGTTATGTCTACAGAAAAGATAGCGAGGTGACCGTCAATATTGATGGTCAGCTGTATAACCTCTTTACCGATCGTGGTACCGCTTGGGCACGTGATGCCAAAGTCGATCGATTGATCTCGCGAATGATGATTCGTGGTAAGTCGATGACGGTGACCGGCTTTTCAGCCCGCGGCACAAAAACCGAAGACACCTATTCATTGGCGGGATTTACCGCGGCCTATAATGCCATCGGCAAAGCGTGCGGAATTAAATGATGGCGGAAACAATGAAAGTTAAAAAAAATCTGATCGGCATGTCTCGTGAAGAACTGGAGGCGGAGCTTGTCGGCATCGGCGAGAAAGCATTTCGCACCAAGCAGCTTTGGCATTGGATATATCATCAAGGGGAAACCGATTTTGACAAGATGACGTCACTCGGCAAACCGCTTCGGGAAAAGCTGAAAGAAACTTATTCTATATTGAAGCCGGAGATTGTGATGGAACAATTGTCCGAAGATAGCACCCATAAATGGTTGTTAAAAACCCAAGACGGCAATGAAGTAGAATCTGTTTTTATTCCGGAAGATGGCCGCGGTGCGCTCTGTGTGTCTTCTCAAGTTGGCTGCACCTTGACCTGTTCTTTTTGTCATACCGGCACGCAAAAACTTGTCCGCAACCTAACAGCCGCCGAGATTGTTGGCCAGATGATGGTCGCCCGCGACAGCTACAATGAGTGGCCGTCGAACGGTCATGACCGCCAGCTCACCAACATTGTCATGATGGGAATGGGCGAGCCGCTGTATAATTTTGAAGAGGTCAAAAAAGCGCTAAAAATCATAATGGACGAAGAAGGAATTTCTTTATCTAAGCGCCGGATTACTTTGTCGACATCGGGCGTTGTGCCAATGATTGAACGTTGCGGCGAAGAGTTGGGCGTTGGCCTGGCAATCTCGCTTCATGCCGTCAGAGATGATCTTCGCGATGTGCTGGTGCCGATCAACAAAAAATATCCAATCAAAGAGTTGCTTGAGGCCTGCCGCAAATATCCCGGCGCCAATAATGCCCGGCGCATTACGTTTGAATATGTCATGCTGGACGGTATTAATGATTCTGCCGCTGATGCAAAAGAACTCGCGCGCCTATTGAAAGATATTCCCGCTAAGATAAATTTAATCCCGTTCAATAAATGGCCGGGCGTTGAGTATGAGTGTTCATCCCATCATACCATCAAACAATTTTCGGAAATTTTAAATGAACGTGGCCTCAGTGCGCCGATCCGCGTGCCCCGCGGCCGCGATATCATGGCGGCTTGCGGCCAACTCAAATCAGCCAGTGAGGGCATTCGAAAGTTTTCGCAAAAAAAGCCCGAACAACCTGTGGCTTAATCGAAAATTGGTGCAAGAATGAAATTACCTGTGATTGAGACGATTAGGTCGGCATTTCATTTTTTCTGGGACCACCGAATTCAATTTTTCAATCTTGCTCTGCCGCCTGTTGTCATTTTAGCGATACTGAACTCGTTGGTCTGGCCGAGTAACTATTTCGAATCGAATTTTGCTCATTTTGAGCTGGATTCTTCGACCTCGCCGTCAGAAATCATCGCCGAGATTGGGTCTTTGACATTTTTCTCAGGTCTATTGTCGATCGTCCTTATGATTGCGGTGTTTTCGCTTTATAGCGTTGCCTGGCATCGTAGTTTCATGCTGCCGGGTGAGGATATAACCATTCGGGAATGTTATCGATGGCAGGTTCGTCATTGGATATTTCTGTGGTCGAACATAAAGATATTTCTGCTCATCATTCCAATTGGGATCGCTGGATTTGCGCTTACCGTAGCGTCCCTTCTATTCGCGCCAATCGTTATGATTTTGGTGATGTTTTTCACGGCCATTTGTTACGCCCGATTTTCAATGTGGCTACCCGCCGCTGCGATGGATCATCAATTGACGTTGAATGAGGTTCTCACCTTAACCAAAGGAAATGGCTGGCAATTGGCGGCAATCTTGATTCTCACGGCAATTGCGACCGGCATATTGGACTTTTTTGCGAGCGTCGCAATTGGGCAGGCCGCAAACTCACTCGGCGTGGTCGGAGAACTTTCTGTCAGTCTGCTGTCAAATCTAGCTTTTTTGCTGGTGACTTACGCTGGAATGGCGATCGGCATTTCAGCATTGTCGATCGCCTATCAATTTCTGACCAAACAAACGCCAATCGCCCCGCCGGCCCCATAAAAAAAGGCGCCCCTAGGAGCGCCCTTTCAAATATTTAAAAGCTTTTACCAAACAGATTTATTTGGATTATCCGAATCGCGACGGCCTTTGATTTTGCGGCGTTCCATATGAGCCGGTGCCTCAATATTCTTTTGGCGGCGATCTGGTCCGCGGTCTACATTCTTTAGAGCATCGCGCATTTCCTTGGTTTCGGTTTCCCAGTTCATATTTTTGGATCGACTCCCGCCCTTGCGGTTGAGCTTTTCCCAAAGTGGCTCTTCAGATTTCTGGATAGCATCTTGTATTGACGAAATCGACACTTTGTTTTCCAGCGCCGTTTTACCGTCAAATTCGCCGTTGGCGCCTTTGAGATCATTTACATCAACAGAGGCCAGTAATTGGGCGATCATATCATCCGGCTTATAGGCATCGCGTAAAAAATGCTCGCCAATCGCGTTGACGGCCTTTGCAGCCATAACCCAGCCTTCTGCATCATCTTTATTGAGACGGAAGAAGAACTGTTCGTTGCTGTAATTTTTGAAGGACCCAATTCCTTTTAATTCACGCTCCAAAATATTTTGCGCGAAGGCGATCAGGCTTTCGCCAATACGTGAGGTCGAAGTTGTGCCAATTGAATCGAAGAACGGATTGAGATCGAGAACAAAAACAGTGCCGGTAAAACCTTTGAAGAAAATATCAGTTTCGTGGTCAAGACCTTCGCGGAGAACTTCACCTGTCGAAACAATTTCCTGTGGGCCACTGTCATCCACAACGATCGTGCCACTTTCAAGATCGACACCGTCGTCGTCAATCGGGCCGCCCATGCCATCATCTTGCATACTACCAATGACAGATTTTTGATTTTTTTCAGCAAATTTGACTTCATTTTTTTATCTCCCGACATTTCGGGTTCCTTCAATGCTATTTTATCTTTAGTAAATCCGATTTTTCCAGGATTAATGTACCAAACTCTCTCTAATAAAAAGTACGTATTACTAACTATAAGAGAGGTTTCATGTAAAATTTCAATGCAACCTATCGCAGAATACAAAAATGAATTGATTCGATTATGCTTCGCGATCTTGATCCTCCAAATCAGTCTCGTCATCGGCGTTTGAAGACGGATATTTATAGGATCCAATGCGTAATATAAGTACGCCAACCGATAGCAAAAGTATACCACCCGTTACAATGACGATTCGCAAATCTGGGTTATGTTCGACAAAAACCATACTGATCAGCAAGCGGGTGAGAGCCGTAATGGCAACGTAGATGAGAAAACGCACCGGCATATGGTTGGTTTTAAAATAAATGCCGACCATCGCTCCAAGTTCGAGGTAAATGAACAGCAACAAAATATCCTCAACCGTCGCATGACCCTTTTCGACCATGCCCGAAAAGGCAACGACCGCTGCCCAAACAATGGTTGCGCCGATGGCAAATAAGGCCAGCAGGTGAAATACTCTGACCAGCAAATCTCCAAAGTTCTCAATAAATTCTTCGGCTTGATCACTGAGGGTGCTCATTTTGTTGATCGCCATGATTTTCTCCTAAGCTACAAAATCATAATTCAGCAAATGTGAAGGGGGACATGCCGCGGTGATTTTCGGCAACAGCAACGCGCCGGTTAAGCGGTGGATTGGCGCGTTGGTTACAATCCATGCGCATACAGAGGCGACAATTCACACCAATTGGCGTAATTGAGCTGGTTTCCGATAAATCCAATCCATCCGCATAGATTAATTGGCGCGCATAATCGAGCTTGCAACCAATGCCGATGGCAAGTTGTTGCTCTGGCATCTTATAGCCTGCACCCATGCCGCGAACTGTGCGGGAAATGGTGAAGTAGCTGGTGCCGTCTTCCATCTCAACCACTTGGGGAATGATTTTATTCGGTGTGCGAAACGCTTCGTGGATATTCCAGCGTGGGCATGTTCCACCAAAGCGGGCAAAATGAAAACCTGACGCGCTAAAGCGTTTTGAAATGTTACCGGCATGATCGACACGAAGGAAAAAGAACGGCACGCCTTTTGATCCCGGCCTCTGAAGTGTCGTTAGGCGGTGGGTGGCTTGTTCATAACTTGCGCTAAAGCGTTGGCACAGCAGATCAATGTCATAGCGCAGTTTGCCCGCCGCGCTCTGAAATCGCTCATAAGGCATGGTCACCGCGCCGGCAAAATAATTGGCAAGGCCGAGCCTACAGAGCTGTTTAGCCTCGTCGCCTTGCAGATCGGTACGCGACACCATTTCATCTAAAAGATTGCGATAGCCGAGAAGGCCGGCATGGAGGGCAAGCTGGAAGGTTCGGGACGGCGCGTTGAGAATCTCTGACAAGAATAAACGGCGTGAATGGCGGTCAAGCCGCCAGGTTGTGCCCGGCAAAACATCGATCGGCATGATTTTGACGGAGATATCATGGGCAGTTTTGAGGTGGTTTCTCAATCCAATATAAAGATCATCGAGATTTAACTCAGCCTCTGCCCACAATGTCTCAGCAGCGTTTTCCAATTCAGGAAAATGGTTGTTGGTGTCATGGAAATAGTCACGCACTTCCTCGATTGGAAACCGCAATGCCTTGGTCTGGGTGGTGCCTTCCTGGCTCGCAAGTTGTTCCGCCATCGCCGAATTAATGGCCAGGCTTTCCCGGTAGGCGCGGTAAAGCGTTACAACGGATTGCGCCGCTGACGGGCTCGCGCCAACAAGATCGGTAAGTTCATGATTAGACAGCTTGAGACCTTCGAAAATCGGATCGGAGAAGACTTCTTTAAGCGACGCGGCCGCCTGGCTGTCATCATCGCCGGAAAGCTCTTTAAGGTTGATATCATAGGCATCTGCCAATCTGAGAAGCAATTGAGCGCTTAACGGGCGCTGGTTGCGTTCCACTAAATTCAGATAGCTGGTCGAGATGCCAAGATCATCCGCCATTTGTGCCTGAGTGAGGTTCAGTTCCCGCCGAAGCCGACGAATGCGTGTGCCAGCAAATACTTTATGAGTGCGAAGTGCCATTTTAATTTAATCTCAAAAATTTACAAATGTTACAATTTGACAAGAATATAGTAGTAAAACTGTATCATTTATACCCATTAATTTCAATAAGTTATAGACAGTTAATACATTTTAGTAATATCTGCATTCATCGAATGATCGATAAACTTACATATTTAAATTCAATAGTGGTTTTTAAGAAAGGAAAACCGACATGAGCAGCACTTCTGAAATTTTTAGCAACCTGGTCCCTGAGGCACCTGAGGGCCGGTTCGATGGTATCGACCGGCCGTATTCGCCGGCAGATGTCGAAAAGTTGCGGGGCTCGGTGGTCATTTCTCAGACTTTAGCCGAACGCGGTGCCAATCGCCTCTGGGAGCTCCTCAAAACAGAGGATTATATCAACTCGTTGGGTGCAATGACTGGCAATCAGGCCATGCAGCAGGTTCGTGCCGGTCTCAAGGCAATCTATCTTTCAGGCTGGCAGGTCGCTGCCGACGCCAATACAGCGGGTACGATGTATCCGGACCAAAGCCTCTATCCAGCCAATGCGGCACCCGAACTTGTTCGAAGAATTAACCGCACTCTGCAACGCGCTGATCAGATCGAGCATTCTGAAGGCGGCGCCAAACGTGATTGGTTTGCCCCGATCATTGCCGATGCCGAGTCCGGCTTCGGCGGTCCTTTGAACGCGTTCGAGCTCACCAAAGCGTTTATCGAAGCGGGCGCTGCCGCCGTGCACTTTGAGGACCAACTGGCGTCAGAAAAGAAATGCGGTCATTTGGGCGGCAAAGTTCTGATCCCAACGGCCCAGCACATCCGTAACCTGACAGCGGCGCGCCTTGCCGCCGATGTTATGGGTGTTCCAACGCTGATTATGGCTCGGACTGATGCGGAAAGTGCAAAACTGCTGACCAGTGATATTGATGAGCGGGATCGTCCTTTTATCGAATCTGACAAACGTACACCCGAAGGATTTTTCACCGTTTCTGGCGGTGTTGAAGCCTGTATCGCACGTCAGTTGGCCTATGCGCCTTATGCAGATTTGCTGTGGTGGGAAACCTCCAAGCCAAATCTTGAGGAAGCGCGTCAATTTGCCGAAGCGATCCACGCTGAATTTCCTGGCAAAATGCTGGCCTATAATTGTAGCCCAAGCTTCAACTGGGAGGCAAATTTGGATAAAAAAACCATCGCCACCTACCAGCAGGAACTCGGCGCAATGGGCTACAAATTCCAGTTTGTGACACTGGCCGGCTTCCACCAGCTCAATCACGGCATGTTCGAATTAGCGCAAGGTTATGCTGATCGCGGCATGGCGGCTTATTCGGAACTTCAACAAGCCGAGTTCGCTAGCGAGCAGGATGGCTACACCGCAACGCGTCATCAGCGCGAAGTTGGTACCGGCTATTTTGATGCTGTTTCGGTTGCGATTAGCGGCGGTTCAAGCTCAACGACGGCAATGTCGGACTCAACAGAGTCTGATCAATTTAATTCTGAGGCGGCATAAAAGCCTCTATGAAGGAGAAAAGTTATGGACGCAAAAACACCCAGTACGGAACTTGAAACCCAAAGCGGTTTTCAGCCGGCACCGCCTGATCCAGAGAGCTCATTCACTGGTAATCAAGACGCAGCATTGCGAATGGTCGCAAATTCTTTGCACCGGCTGAATGATGCGATTGTAAAAGCCGCTGATACCGGGCTCACGATCGAGTTGATGCGGGCGTCTCGTTATCACGCCGGCTCTGGAAGCTGGGGCGATCAGATGGTTCCGATCATTGAACGCAACAGGCGTTAGATAGATTTATTCCTGTTCCCCGGGGCAGTTGGTTCTGCCCACAACCTAAGCCCGTCCTCTGACACCCTCTTGCTCATTTGAGGCACTGTCAGGAGGCGGGCTTTCTTTCTCCGCTCCCAGTTTATAGTATGCGTCGAGAAACCTTCCGATTGAGGATTTTGCGATGACGACGTTAAACAAAGAATTGATTTATGTTGGAGACCCAATGTGTTCTTGGTGTTATGGTTTTGCGCCGAGCAAGCGGAAATTGGAAGAACAATGCGCCGGGCGCGCCGTGACGACGTTGGTGGTCGGCGGACTCCATATCGATTGGACGGAGCCACAGGACGAGCAGCGTAAAAAATTCCTAGATGAACATTGGCGCGAAATTGGCGAGCGCTCAGGCCAACCCTTCAAGTTTGATATCCTTGAAAGAGACGACTTTGTCTACAATACAGAGCCCGCTTGCCGGGCAACGGTGACGGCACGGGAAATGGACGGCAACGGGGTGGCGCTCAATTTTTTCAGCCATTTGCAATCGGCGTTTTATGCAGAGAACCAAGATGTGACCCAAGAGGACGTCTTGGTTGATCTGGCGACGGATTTTGGCTTGGACAAAACAGAGTTTGCCAAACTTTTTCCATCTGATGAGCTCAAACAAAAAACCATGCAGGACTTTCAATTTTCTCAGCGCCTCGGCGTATCAGGTTTTCCAACAGTGGTTGTCAATGACACAAATGGGTACGCCTATTTGACGGTTGGCTATCAGCCATATGAAAATTTGCAGCCGATCATCGAAGCTTGGCTGAGCGATCAATTACCTCAAGATCAAACTGCCGCCGAATAAGACCATCAAGCATTGATTCCAAACAATAAATTGAATGGTACCGGGTACCAAACTGGAAATACATAAAATGAAACAGGATAGATATCCGGTCCTCATCGTTGGCGGTGGTCCGGTTGGGCTCTGTTTGTCGATGGAGTTGTCAACCAGAGACGTGCCTCATTTGTTGGTGAACAAACGCGCGGAAACGCCAAGGCATCCAAAAGGCAGCACGATCAACAGCCGAACAATGGAACACTTGAGGCGGTATGGCGCCGGACCTGCCATTCGCAAAACCGGTCTGCCGGAAAATGCCAGCTGTGACAGTACCTATGTATCTCGTATCACCGGGTATGAGTTGGGTCGTATACCGATGCCGACTTTAAAAGAAAAAATCAGCAATCCCGGCCCCTGGGGCGAAACAACGCTTACGCCGGAACCCATCCATCGCTCAAACCAGATGTATTTTGAAGCGGTGATGAAAACCCATGCGGAAAGTTTTGGCACAGCCGATATTCGCTTTGGCTGGGAGCTTATCTCGTTTGAAGATAAAGGCGATCATGTTGAGGCGGTCATTAAGAATCTTAGCAATGACAAAATCGAAACCGTAGTTGCAGATTATTTGGCCGGATGCGATGGCGCGCAAGGTCTCATCCGGAAACAGCTTGGCTTTAAATATTCCGGCCGCGAAAGCACCGGCGATCGTTTTTATGACGGCAGTATGGCCTCGATTTATGCACGATCACCAGAAGTTAAAGAAGTGCGGAATATGGCAGATTCTTGGCACTATTGGACCATCAATCCTGAAGGCCGGACGGATTTCATTTCTCTCAATGGCGATGATGAATTTTTACTGTTATCGGAGGTGCCGCATGATTTGCCATTTGATCAAGTCGACGCTGAGGAAATTTTTCGAATTGCAATCGGCACAACCATTGATGTTGAAATAATATCAATACAGGAATGGCAGGCGGGGTTGGCGATGGTTACTGATCACTATCAAAAAGGCCGGGTTATCCTGGCCGGCGATTCCGTTCATCTATTTACACCCTCTGGCGGATTTGGATTTAACACTGGCATCGACGATGCTGCCAATATTGGCTGGAAGCTGGCGGCTATGATTGAAGGCTGGGGTGGCGCCAAATTAATTGAGAGTTATGAAATTGAGCGTCGTCCGATCGGGGTTCGCAACACCACCACCTCCGGGCAATATGCCGATAAAATAGGCAGTCTGCAGTTTCCTGATTTTGTTGAAGAAGAGAGTGCGCGCGGTAAGGCTGCCCGTAATGCCCTTTGCCAGGAGTTGGCATCTTTTAAAGAAGAATTTGCCAGCCTCGGGATTGTGCTGGGTGCGCGTTATGATGGCTCGCCGCTGATCGTTAGTGATGGCACGCCGCCGCCGCCTGATACCCCGGCTAAATATATTCCGTCAGCTACGCCCGGCGGGCGGATGCCGCATTACTGGATCGAAGACAAACATTCGGTATTTGATCTGCTCGGACCATGGTTCAATCTTGTCAGGGTCGGGCCAAATGCGCCGAGCGGTTCTGAATTTGCGCAAGCTGCCGAGGTGCTGGGAGTGCCGCTAAATATCATCCACGTCGAAGCTGACGCTGCCGAAGAATTTTACGGAGCAAAATTATTGCTTGTTCGACCAGATCAGCACGTCGCTTGGCGCGGCGACGAAATGCCGGGAAATGTGACAGAAATTATAAATTTGGTTATTGGTGGCTAAGGCCCACCAAACATACCATACAGAGGCGTTAGGATTGTCAATATCGCGCCGGCCGTGTTTAGATTTTCGGTGATCTTTTTTTGGATCGACTTTCATCTCGTTTTCACGCCGCTCCGGCCCTCGATTAACACGGACACTTTTCGATCGATTGGCATCTTCATCAACGCCCCATTCAGGGGTAAATTCTGCATCAGGGTCGACATCTTCTTCATAGGACCATTCTGGGCCTTCTTTTTCAGATTCCGGATCAACACCTTTCCCATAATACCACCCGGGACCGCTGTCATCGCGTTCACGTTCCGGTTCCGGCTCGTACGGAATTCGCGCTGTTAACGCTTTTTCGATATTAATTGTTCCGTCGGCATTGTAGGCGTCTTTTTCATCCACCATCGCCAGAACCGCAGGCAGCATTTCTTCCGGTTTAAACCCGTCTCTGAGGAAATTTACCCCCAATTCATTGACAATCCTTGATGCCATTTTCCAGCCTTCGACGTCATCGACGGATAGGCGAAAAAGAAATTGAGTTTGCCCGTTGAGCGTATAAGTTCCGCTTCGGCCAATTGCACGCGCCAACAGATTCTCACCAAAATTGATGAGGTTTTTAGCGAGTTTGCTGGTCATATCAGTATTCATCACCTTAAAGAAAGGCTCTAGGTCGATCACAAATACTTTGCCGGAAGTGCCGCGCACTTCTTTGCTCTCGTTTTCTGTGCTTTCGCGGAGGACCTCACTGGCGGAAATCGTTACATCTGGAGGTGTGTCATCAATTACAATAACGCCGCTGTCGAGATCAATGCTGTCATCCTCGACAAAACCGCCCATACCGTCCTGGCTGTTACCGACGGCGGTTTTTTTTAAGCGGTCTAGAAAACCGCCCGAAGACTTCTTTTTAGCCGTTTTTTTATCTATTACTGTCTTTCCGCCCCAATTTTCTCGAACATATTGATGACTCTGGGATAACACCAGAATATTTGTACCGCTCTTTTCTACCATTTTGTGTATTTTTAACAAATAAGTAGAATTACAGATAATTGGCAAGGGTCTCCCATTTAATTGAAGTGACTGATTATAGTACCAAAATTACCGGTAAAACCATGCTTGATCTTGAAGTGACGGGTCATTTGCCTATACTGCGCCGCCTGTCCAAATTATTTACTCAAATGAAGGAAATACCTTATGCCGAACGGGGCGAAAAGTGGCGACGTAAAAAAAGTGGTGCTGGCCTATTCGGGTGGTCTGGATACTTCTGTCATTTTGCGTTGGCTGCAGGATGAATATAATTGTGAGGTTGTAACCTTCACGGCTGATCTTGGCCAAGGTGAAGAGATCGAACCTGCCCGGGCCAAAGCTGAAGCCATGGGCATCAAAGAAATCTATATTGAAGATTTGCGCGAAGAATTTGTCCGGGATTACGTGTTCCCGATGTTTCGGTCCAACGCAGTTTATGAAGGCACCTATCTTTTAGGAACTGCGATTGCGCGGCCTCTGATTGCCAAGCGGCAAATCGAGATTGCCAAAGAAGTCGGCGCCGATGCGG
>CAJXJM010000010.1 GCA_913054205.1 uncultured Rhodospirillaceae bacterium | reverse complement strand
TTTGTAAGCGCCTTGGATTGGCAGCCTATTTCTCTGAAGGTATGAGTGAGATCGATTGGGTAAAGCGCCAATATGATTCCTCTGATCTGCCTAAACTAATGTCTTGGAAAAAATTCATTCGGAAGGGCTATGCCGTTCTGCCGCCCAATCCGCCGGATGACAAAGTGCCGACCGCTTGGAATTGGTTCTATGAAGGTCGCAAAAAAGACGTGCCTGAACCGCATCCGCTGCCATCAGATTACACCGAAGAATTTCTGAGCGGACTGCAAACTCAAAGCGGCTTGTTTGAGTTTGAATGTGAAAGCCTAAAACGGTTTGATGCAAATGATCCCGAACGTCCAGTCATTGCTAAATATATACCGAAGCAAAATGGCGTCGTGAACGCGGAAGAGAGCGAGAATTTTCCTTTGCAAATGTTAACGCCTCATGCGCGCTTTAGCTTCCATACCCAAGGCGACGGCAAAGACGCGTTTATCAATAATCTTGATGAGCATCGCGTGCGCATCGATGGCTATGATTACTGGGTCTTGCGGATTAATGCCGATGACGCGATAAGTCGTGGTATCAAACGCCATGATCTCATTCGTGTTTACAATCAACAAGGTTCAGTCATCTGCGCTGCCATTCCAACACATCGGGTTGGACCCGGGGTTGTGCATGGCTACGAATCTTCGGCAATTTACGATCCCATTGGTGAGCCCGGAAAATCGGCTGACCGAGGCGGCTGCTTAAATCTTTTAACGCCAAAGAAAAGTCAGTTGAAACAAGCGCATTCAATGGGCAACAGTTCGGCCCTTGTTGAAGTCGAGCGTTGGACAGCTAACGATCAGGTGCCGGCATGACCGATAAATGGAATATGATCGTTGATGTCGCCAACTGTACCAATTGCAGTTTGTGTTCTATCGCTTGTCAGGATGAATTTGTTGGCAATCAATTCCCAGGCTATGCGGAAGAGATGCCCCGGCGCGGCAAAAATTGGATTGAGATAAAACAAAAAGTCCGCGGCCAAGCGCCAATGATTGATGTCGCCTATCTGCCCGAGATGTGCCAGCACTGCGATGATGCACCCTGTATAAAAGCGGCTGAAAATGAGGCGATCACCAAGCGCCCCGACGGCATTGTAATTATCGATCCAGTAAAATCTAAAGGTCAACGCCACCTTGTTGAAGCCTGCCCCTACGGCGCCATTACCTGGAACGAAGAGAAAGACATCCCGCAAAGCTGGTTCTTTGATGCTCATTTATTAGATGAAGGTTGGAAGGAGCCGCGTGGTTCTCAAGTTTGTGCGACAAATGCACTGGTCGCCAAAAAAGTCAGCGACGCAGAAATGCAAAAAATCATTGAAGAAGAGGATTTGCGCGAACTCCACCCGGAACTCAAGACCAAGCCGCGCGTTTGGTATAAAAATCTCGATCGCTATCAAAAATGCTTTATTGGCGGCAGCATCTCAACCGAAATTGAAGGTGTAGTGGATTGCATCGAAGGAGCCGTCGTGACTTTATCTAGCAATGGCCAAGAAGTTGCCAAAATGGAAACAGACTATTTCGGTGATTTCAAGTTTGACGGACTGGCACCGGAGGAAACATCCTACACGGTTGAGATCAATGCTAAAGACATCGGTGAGAAGCGCATCGATGTGACATTGCAAGCAGGAGATTCTCCGAGTATATCCTTGGGCGAAATTCGGCTTTAGGCAAGATTGATTTCAAGGGAAGATTAAATGATCGACAAAACAGTGGCGACAATAGAAGAAGCGGTCGCCGGCATTCCAGATGGGGCAACAATGATGGTAAGCGGTTTCGGTGAAGCCGGAGCACCTGTCGAATTGATGGAAGCAATTATCGATCAAGGCGCACGCAACCTCACGGCGATCTCAAACAATGCAGGTGAGGCCTATCACGGGCTCGCAAAGTTGATTCAGGAAAAGCGCGTGATCAAAGTCATATGTTCCTTTCCGACAGCGGCTAAAAAGGCAGTGGTCAAAGACCTCTATGCTGTCGGTGAAATCGAGTTGGAAATTGTACCTCAAGGGACGCTCAGTGAGCGCATTCGAGCTGCTGGCGCAGGGATCGGCGGATTTTTTACGCCAACGTCAGCTGGCACCAAGCTCGGCGAAGGCAAAGAATCCAGAGAGATTGATGGCAAAAACTATGTTCTGGAACTGCCGCTCCATGCCGATTACGCATTCATCAGAGCCAAGACAGCTGACCGCTGGGGCAATCTCATCTATGACAAATCTGCCCGGAATTTTGCGCCGACAATGGCGATGGCCGGTGCAATCACGGTGGTTCAGGTGGATGAAATTGTTGAGCTTGGCGAACTTGATCCGGAACAGATCATCACGCCTGGCATTTTTGTTGATCGGGTCGTTAAACTCGATGCACCAACCCGCGTTTCCCCATAGAGCTTGAGGCAGCTTTAAACCGCGGCCTCAAAGGACTGTCCTCACGTTCCAAAGTTCAGGAAAAAACCGATATTCCAAGGCTTTGGTCAGATAGTCTACGCCGCTGGTTCCGCCGGTCCCTCGTTTGTGGCCAATAATGCGCATGACTGTAATAAGGTGGCGAAAGCGCCAGCGTTGGAACGAATCTTCCAGATCGACTAATTTTTCGGCGAGTTCGTATAAATCCCAGTTTTTTTCGGTATCTTGATATATCGCGAGCCAGGCCGATTGAACCGACTCGTTTTCAAGATGAGATTTTGACCAATCGCGCTCCAAGACCTCTTGATCAATGGGAAATCCTCTGCGGGCCAATAGAAGAATTGTTTCATCATAGAGGCTGGGGCGGTTTAAAACATCGGTCAGAATATCCATAATTTCTTTATTATGTTTGTGAGGCGCAAGGAACGACGGCTTTTTATTGCCGAGGAAAAACTCAATGTGGCGATATTGATGAGATTGAAAACCGGAAGATTGGCCAAGAGAATCTCGAAATTTTAGATAATCGGCTGGCGTCATTGTTGATAACACGCCCCAAGTTTCGATCAATTGAGACTGGATCGCTGACACTCGGGATAACATTTTAAAAGTAGGTCGTAGATTATCGTCGCGAAGACATTTCGCGGCAGCCTCCAATTCATGGATTGTCAGCTTCATCCACAATTCGCTGATATGGTGGATCATGATGAATAATGGCTCATCGTGTTCTTGGGTGATTGGATTTTGGGCACTCAGGAGAGTCGTGAGATCAAGATAATCCCCATAGCTCATCGATTTGTCGAACTCTGTATGAACGCCTTCAGGTAGGTCTTTTGGGCTATCGTTGTTCAAATCGTCGATCATTTATCTGCATTCCAAGGTAAAATTAAGTTGTTTAGGTGACGAGCCCGCGCTCATGATATTTGAGTTGATCCCAAGACTTGGTTTGTATGATGTCTGCAATAATTTCCACAGCTCGATAAATATCAGCGTAAGAAAGATACAAAGGTGTTAGTCCAAATCTCAAGATGTCAGGAGCGCGAAAGTCGCCAACCACGCCCCGATCTATCAATGCTTGCATGATCGCATATCCTTGCGGATGAGCGAAGGAAATCTGACTGCCGCGCTGTTCCTCTGGGAAAGTGGTTTGCAAAGTTAGATCCGTTTCCGGGCCTAGATTTTCTATCAATTCAGCAAACAAATTGAATAATTTCTGAGACTTTTGGCGCACTTGATGAAGGTCTACATCCTGCCAGACATCGAGAGCCGTATCTAAAGCGCTCATCGCAATGACACCTGGCGTCCCGCACAGGTTTCGTGAAATACCCTCAGCCGGGCGGTAGTCGAGATCAAAATCAAACGGTGCCGTGTGACCCATCCAGCCGGATAAAGGTGGTTGAATATCGTTTTGCAATTCAGGAGTCACATATAGAAAGGCTGGTGCCCCCGGGCCGCCATTCAAGTATTTATAGCTGCAACCAACGGCAAGTTCAGCGCCGCTCCCGGATAGATCAACAGGAAAGGCACCAGCGCTGTGGCAAAGATCCCAGATGACTTTAATGCCATGTTCCTTGGCTTTAGCGGTGATATCCGTCATATCGTGTCGCCGTCCGGTGCGGTAGTCGACCTCGGTTATCACGGCAACAGCTATATCTTCCGTTAGCGCCTCTGAGATTTCCTCGGGCTTAACCAGTCGGAGTTCGTACCCGTCTCCGAGCTGTTGGATCAGACCCTGGATGACGTAAAGATCATTGGGAAAATTGCCGGTATCCGAGAGAATGACCTTACGTTCTGGGATCAGGCGTACGGAGGCTGAAAGTAACTTATAAAGATTGACCGACGTGCTGTCGGCACAAACGACAGAGTTTTCTTCCGCACCTATCATCCGCCCTATCTTAGAACCTACGCGCGCGGGCAGAGTGATCCAGTCATGGTCGTTCCACGAACTGATCAAAGATTGCCCCCATTGTTCATTGACCACCTCGGTGATGCGCCCCGGAACAGATTTCGGCAATGGGCCTAAGGAATTTCCGTCGAGGTAAATAACACCCTTAGGCAATTCGAATTTTTCGCGATGGGTTTTCAGCGGATCGTTTTGATCGAGCGTGGATATATAAGTTTTATTCATTTTAAGCCTCGTGTTCGGGCATGGATTCCATAATGGTACCCGGGCGCTCATAGATCATATCAGCTAATTCTTTTTGTAAAGTCTTCTTGCTTGGATCATCAAACCGATTGGTCATTTCATCGGGATCATCTGCAAGGTCATACATTTCACCCGCACCTGAAATCAACTCCAATGTAAGTTTGGCGTTTTTTGTGCGAACCGTTCTGAGATTTAGCTCAACGCCGGTGCGGCTCGGTTGCTGGTTCCATTCGCTGTAAGCTACATCACGGGTTTCTGGTTTGCCTTCCAATAAGGGGCGTAGTGATTGGCTTTGAATATTTTTAGGTTTTTCGACTTTTGCCCAATCGTAAAAACTGGCGGCAAGGTCATTTGTCGAGACGGGTTCATCGACAATTTTATTCTCTGGTATCCCAGGTCCTATAGCAATAAAGCCAAGGCGTAATAACCCTTCATACGGTGTTGGGCCCTTGAGATAGAGCCCATGATCACCGAGAAGATCACCATGATCGGAGGTGAATATTACAATGGTATTTTCTGCGAGCCCACTATCTTCAAGTTTTTGCAGAATGCGTCCGACACCTTGGTCAATAAATGCAATTTCGCCGTAATAGTTGGCGGTCATCTGAGCGAGCTGCCTGTCCGTTTGAGGCGGAATGCGAGAGTATTCCTGACGTAAAATGCGCTCGTGCTCATGTTTTGCCTGAGGTTCATTCTCTAAAGATGCGCGATGCCACCAAGGTCGCTGATCAAGGTCGCGCTGGTGATGTTTGGCAATGTCCACCTCATATTCATGGTGGAGACGACTCCAGGGCTCCGGGCAATCAAACTGATGATGAGGGTCTGGATAGGATGCCCACAGACAGAAAGGATCGTTCCTATCGTGCTTGCCCAAATAGTCTATCGTTCGATCGGTCACCCATGTCGTTGAATGCCAAAACTCTGGCAGTTTTGAAAACCAGGTCTGTGCCGCCTCCAGCTTGGGGCCAAAATCTTCCGCCCACAATTTCCAGGCTTCTCCGTCTTCGCCATGCCCCCAGAACCAACGCTCAAAATGTTGACCGCGCGGCGGCTTTTCGCAAGGTAGCAAGTCGTGCCAATGGCCGAGAATCATTAACTCGACATATTCAAAACCCATAAAGGGTCCATTCCAGCTTTCTGGAAACTCTGCAGACCCCGCCCGGCTTTCCGGCGCGCCGTAGGGCGTTGCATTAGGATTTTCGCCGAAATGCCCTTTACCGATAAAGGCACTTTTGTAACCGTTTTTCGATAATGTACCTGCCCAGCCTTGTGCACCGATCTTTGGGTCCAAGCTTACGTGGTTATCGTAGACGCCATGACTGAGCGGAAGGAGACCAGTTAAAATAGAGGCGCGTGCGGGCTGGCAAACAACATTGGGAGTAATGCAATTGGAAAACCGGGTGCCCTCAGCCGCCATTCGATCAAGATTAGGAGTTTTGATCTTGCGGCCCTCAAATCCATAGCAATCGGCGCGATGTTGATCGCTGGTGATAAGGAGAAAATTCGGTTTCATTCATTTACACCTGTTGGCAAACACGCTAGAATAGTTGTACCAACAAGTAAAATTGTCAAGTTACGTTGCGATATAAGTTTACCAGGGACTTAAGTTGGGAAAAAAATTTGATATTCGAGACCGGCTCGGCTACCGGGTTCAGAACCTTGCGAACAAAATGATTTTGTGGGGAACTCGCACCTATGCTCAAGAACTTGATGTTGGAGTCCAAGAGTGGCGTATCCTCGCAGTGTTGGCGCGAAAAGGGCACGGCACGGCCAGCGACGTTTGCGATCTCACAATGATGGACAAAGGCAACGTCAGTCGGGCGGTTAAAAATCTTGTTAAAGAAGGTCGGCTAAAAGAGAAAACCGACAGGAATGATAAGCGCAGCATGACATTGGCGGTAACACCTAAAGGTTTTGAAATATATAAAAGTCTGAAAAAAATATCGGATGCTCGAGAGCGAAAGTTTATGGCTTCATTGACCCCGGCAGAACAAAAAGCGCTACCAAATATTTTGACAAAGTTGGATTCTGTTATTGAGGATTTGTTGCAAGAAACGGAGGATGCATAACAGGTATGGTCGGTGAAAATACCAACATAGTCTCCTCCGAACTGGTTGGTGAGGTTTGGCCCGCTGCGACACCCGCGGAAGATCCCGTGCTTTATGGTCGGGCGGAATTATCGCCGGAAGGTGCATTCCAAGTGCGCTCCTACCAGACGTTTACGCTTAAATATACCGCCGGCCGGTTTGGCCTTGATGACAATGGCAGTATTCGCATCGTGTTTCGTTTCTTTGGCGATTGGGGTGGACTGCAAATGGACGATTCAGCGGCTCCAAATTACGTCACGGCAATTACCAGCCTCGGCACGACACCATCTCTGAAATTTGAGCGAGTTGGAGGGTCACGTCCGTGGATGAAAGCGCTGACAGCTGGAATTTCCGGCGGCTATTTGTCTGAAGGAGATACTATAACTATCACCTTCGGCGACACATCCGGTGGTTCGCCCGGCTTTAAAATGCAGACGTTTGTTGAAAGCGGATTTGAGTTCAAAGTGCTGGTCGATGCCTGTGCGGTATTGCACTGGGTTCCGATTGTTGATCAGCCAGCAATTTCTATCGTGCCGGGGGACCCTGTAATATGGAAGGCTGTTATATCAACTTTGCGTCGACCGGGCGAGGTGTTTCAGCTCGGCATCAAAGCAGAAGATGATTGGGGAAATCCATCTGATCTGGTCGACGCCAATCTTCGCCTAGAGGCGAGTGTGTCTGTGCAAAACCTACCAAGCACCGCGACTTTCTCACAAGGCCAAAAATCTCTCGTATTCGAAAAATTGTCTGTCGCAGAAGAGGGTGAGCTGCGCATTAAAATCTATGACGCTGACAGGGATGAACTATTGTGTGAAGCAGGTCCATTGATTGTCGAAGACGGACCCTATGGTGGATATTGGGCGGATTTGCACGGTCAAAGTGGTGAATCCATCGGCATCACGAACTCCCGGGAGTATTTTGATTTTGCCCGAGATTTAGCTTTTTTGGATGCGATCAGCCACCAGGCCAATGACTTTCAGGTCAATAATGCCTTTTGGAAATACCTCAATGAATTGACAGCGAATTACAATGATAATGGCCGCTTTGTTACTTTTCCGGGCTATGAGTGGTCGGGCAACACCTCAGTTGGTGGCGATCGTAATATTTATTTTCGCGAAGAGGGGCGCCAGATCAGACGTTCCTCTCACGCGCTTCTGCCAGACCAATCTGATATCCATACCGATGCCAATGACGCCCGGGAATTATTTGAAGCACTTAAAGACGAAGACTGTTTGGCTTACGCACATGTCGGTGGACGCTATGCCGATATTAAATTTGCCCACGACCCTAAGATCGAAACCGCCATGGAAATCCACTCGGCTTGGGGGACGTTTGAGTGGTTGCTGACGGATGGATTTCCGCTTGGCCATCGCTCCGGTGTGGTCTGCAACAGTGATGGGCATAAAGGGCGGCCCGGCGCCAGCTATCCAGGTGCCTCGATGTTTGGGGCCTATGGCGGGCTCACTTGTTTTTACGCTGAGGAGCTTACCCGGGACGGCATTTTTGACTGTCTCAAAAAGCGCCATCACTTTGGCACGACCGGCAATCGACTGCATTTGACTGTAGATGCGCTGTTTGAGGGTGGCGGCAAGCTCTATGATCTCGACCCGAACGTGTATGACGAAGCCCATTTCACGGAAGTGAAGCAGGCGATGATGGGTGATATTGTTCAAACAGATGACAAAACCATTATATTAAAAGTTGCCGCGAGTTCTTCGACACCTATTGAACGCATTGAAGTAAGAAACGGAACTGAAGTTGTTCAAACTCTGCGGGGATATAGCGGGGCTGATCTTGGCAACCGATATCGTGTAATTTGGAGTGGTGCTGAATATCGCGGGCGTGGGCGCAATACGAGGTGGCTCGGTGAAGCAAATTTCACAAATACCAAAATCAATCGCATGGAAAAAATCAACGCCTGGAATCATGAAAAGCTGTTAGAGGTTGAGGGAGATAAATGCGTTCGATTTGATGCCATCACCACCGGCAATTATGGCGGCTTTGATGTCTGGCTCGACAATAGTGAGGGTGCCGAGCTTTCCGTCGATACTAATAATGGTACTCTTGCCGCAAAACTGCCGGAGATGGACATCGATGATGTTGTGCTCGATTGCGGTGGGCTTGAACGAAAGCTTCGAATTATTCGGCTGCCGGAGGAAAACCCGCATATTGATTTGTCAGGTGACGTCGAGATTAAATTGACCGCAGCTGGCGACAATCCGCTATGGGTTTGCGTGACGACCGAAGACGGTTTTCAAGCCTGGAGCAGTCCAATATTTGTGTTTACCTAAATTCAAAAATAATGATAAGGTTGTTGCGACAACTAAATGCAAAAATTAACGATAAACAAGGGAGACTTAAAATGTCTGCATTACTGAATACAACAACTAAATTGGCTGTGGCCGGAATTGCCGCTGCTGCTTTTATGACAACGACTTCTGTTCAAGCCGAATGGAAACCCAAAGGACCGATAAGTGTCGTCATTGGCTTCGCTGCTGGCGGCGGCACCGATACTCAAGCACGCCTTATTGCGGCTGAGCTAAAAAAGCGCAAAGGCTGGAACATGATCCCGTCCAACCTGTCGGGAAGAGGCGGCGTTGTGATGGCGCGTAAACTCAAAAGCATGCCAAATGATGGTTTGAGCATTGGCATGGCTGTGACAGAAGTGTTTGGCTACAACATGCTGGCTTCTAAAAAGTCTGGTTATAAAACAAGCGACTTCACCTATATCGCAACGACGACCAGTTCTCAGATGGGCATCGTCGCCAATACGAGTAAAGGTTGGAAAACCTTTAAAGATGTCATAGCCGCTGCAAAAAAGGGCAAGGTGTTTAAATTTGCTGGTATGAGCGCCAAACACGCTGACATCAATTTCTTGATCGAGCAAAAATACGGCGTGAAATTTAATACAGTTATCCTTCGCGGTGGCCGCAAAGTGATGAACGCAATTATTGCCGGCGATGTTGACCTTGGTTGGGGCGCGGGCATCCAGGCTAAAGCGGTTTTGTCTGGTAAAATGGTAAATCTTGCTTCTGGTCTTAAAGAACGCATCAGAATTTCACCGGATGCACCAACTTTGATGGAGATGGGAATCCCTTATGACATCGGTGCAAAATTCATTTTTGTCGCACCGGCTGGTATTCCTGCTGACGCTCGGAAGGCTTTAGCTGACGCAATTGGAGAAGTGATCAATGATCCGACCACCAAAGCTTCTCAATTTGTTACCAAGCGTTATGGTGGGCCAGATGTCATAACTGGCAATAAATTGGATGCCTATATCAAAAATGAAATTAAGACTGCCAAAGTTTTAATGAAACTCTTGAAATAAATGGAATTTGGGCCGGTTTGGTTAGCTGGCCCATTTTTTCTCCTATAATGCAAAAAGCGCCATGGACAGTGGGCCTTGCGATCTTCTTTGTCGCCGGCTCTTTGTTTACGTTATTTGTCTGGATTCCGATTGATATCGAAACCGGTGTGATTGAGACCTTCCGGCGACGAGTTACAATTGGCGATGCGATGGCGCCAACAGTTATGGCCGCAGCCATTTTGGTGGTTTCCATCGTGATGGGTATCTTGGCGGTCATTCGACCCGAGCCAAGCACAAGCAAAGTTAAAGAAGGCCTCGATAAACAAAGCTTCGTGTTTTTGGCGCGGCTCATCGTCGCTGTATCTGTCAGTCTCGCATTGATGGTCTATCTGGGTCCCTTGGTGGTTGATATGGTCAATGCTTTCGGCGGAGAAATTGGCTCCTACCGCCAATTGCGTGCCACGTATCCCTATAAATTAATTGGCTATGTTGTTGGTGGATTTACGTTGATTTACGGCATTATCAGCATCGTCGAGAACCGCTTCAGCGCGAACGGAGCCCTGGTTTCGATCATCGCTGTAATTGTCATCACGATACTTTATGACGTGCCGTTTGATAATTTGTTGCTACCACCAAATGGCAGCGGCTGATGGGAATGCTTGATCATATCTGGCTCGGCATTGTCACGGTGTTTACCGTCGATCCAGTTTTCTCCGTTGCAGGATACCCGGTTTCGATGACCATCATCATGGTTTTTCTCGGCCTCATTTTTGGGATTATCGTTGGTGCCGCGCCCGGTATCGGTGGACCCGTTGCGATGGCGATATCGTTGCCGATATTGATTTCCATATTTGGATTTACGCCATCTGCACTTCTTCCGGTTCTGGGCTTTCTGGTTGGCATTATGAAAGGCTCAACGGTTGGTGGTGCGGTGCCGGCTATTCTTTTCAATACGCCAGGGACACCGGATTCGCTGATGACAACTTTGGATGGCTATCCTTTAACGAAAAAAGGACAGCCAGGTAAAGCCTTGCGCGTTGCGCATTTTGCATCCGTTTCTGGTGATACTTTTTCAGACATCGTATTGATTACCGGCGCCCCATTTTTGGCAATTATCGTTGAGAGATTTCTCGATTTCCCCGAAAAAGCAGCCTTGATTATATTGTCCTTGGCCTTCGTGTCGGCTGTTGTCGGCTCCAACGTTTGGAAGGGATTGCTCGCCGCGTTGCTCGGATTGTTCATGGCTTATGTTGGTACTGGGGAAGATGGACATCCACGCCTTTCCATGGGGTACGACAATATGGCCAATGGCTTTCCGCTCATCAGTGCCGTACTAGGCGTGCTTATCCTAGGCGAAGTTTTTAAATCCTTGGAAGACATGTGGCGCGAAATGCGCGAGACATCGACGATCACCAAAGTTGAGGTCAAAGGCGACAACAAACTTAACCTCAGTGATATTCGCCGCATTCTTCCCTATATCGGAATATCTGCGTCGATTGGCACAATAGTTGGCGCGCTGCCGGGTATTGGCAATACATTGGCTGCAACGCTTGGCTATGCAACCGGGCGCAAAATTCATAAAGGGAGCCCGGCGTTTGGTGAAGGTGCCATTGAAGGCATTGCTGCGACGGAGGCTGCCAATAGTGCTGTGGCAGGTGCCAATTTAATACCCGTTTTATCCCTAGGCATTCCCGGAAATATATCCGCTGTTTTTATCCTGCTCGCCACAGAATCTATTGGCGGATTTGTTCCTGGCCCCCAAGTATTCAGGCTCATACCCGATCAAATCAACCAGGAGATGGTTTATGCTTTTGGTCTTTTTACTGCGATGATTTTTGCAAATGCCCTCAATTGGACCATCGGCGGTATTTTTATGCGCTGGATGGGCATTATGATTCGCATTCCTAAGCAACGATTATTGCCAATCGTATTGCTTCTTACGCTGACGGCGATTTATGTCCAGCAAACCAGCATGTTCGCTGTATATGTTGCGATTGCGTTCGGATTTCTCGGCTATTTAATGAGAAAGCTCAACCTCTCGGTTCTGGCATTTGTCATCGCCTTCATTCTGGCGAACAATCTCGAAGAATTTATGCGGCAGGCCTTTGCTGTTACCGGAGCTGATCCATGGTTTCTGTTTGCAAGTCCGGTGTCAATTTCGCTCATAGTATTTTCGATAGTGGTTGTTGTCTTCTTTGCCAGAAATCAAAAAGATCTTAGTTAATTTCGGGAATTAAAATGAAACCTCAAAATCTTCTCTACATCATGTCTGATGAGCACAATCCGAAGATGCTCGGTTGTTACGGCCATGACCAAGTGCAAACACCCAACATTGACAAACTGGCAGCGCGCGGAACCCGGTTCACAGCGCATTATACCAATTCGCCGATCTGTATACCGGCGCGGGCAGCCTTTGCCACCGGGCGCTATACCCATGAGACCAGATATTGGGACAATGCGATGCCCTATGACGGCGAGGTAAAAGGCTGGGGGCATCGTTTGCAGGATGAAGGCATGCGGGTTGAGTCTATCGGCAAGCTGCATTATCGCCACGAAGATCTAAACACTGGCTTTTCAAAACAGCACCATCCGATGCATGTGATGGATGGCATCGGCCAGGTCTGGGGTTCGATCCGCGATCCATTGCCGGATGAGCGGCCATCGAGAATGCTCAAAAATATCGGCCCGGGGGAGTCCAATTATAATCGTTACGATCGGCTGATCGCGGACGAGGCCTGCACATGGCTAGCAGATGAGAGCAAAAATCATGATGAAAAACCGTGGGTGTTGTATCTGGGATTTGTTGCGCCGCATTTTCCGTTGGTTGTGCCAGAGGAGTTTTTCAATCTTTATCCATTGGATAAATTGCCACCACGCAAGCTTGATTTGGAAAAAGGCTATGTCCGTCATCCTTGGCTGCAACGGATGGACGATTTCCAACAGGTTGATCGCAAAATGACACCTGAAGAAAGGCTGATGGGAGTTGCAGCTTATTTCGGCCTTTGTACCTATATTGATCATCAAATTGGCCGGGTATTAGATGCGCTGGCTGAGTCCGGTATGGAAGGTGACACGCGGGTGATTTACACCAGCGATCACGGCGACAATGTCGGTACGCGCGCATTGTGGGGCAAATCTAACATGTATGAAGAAAGCGCCGGTATCCCGCTGATTGTCGCCGGAGAAGGCATCCCAGAAGGCAACGTCAGCACGACAACGACATCTCTGCTGGATAGCTACCAGACAGTCATGCATGGGGTTGGGCTAGACTTAAATGATGAAGAGCAGGAACTCGAAGGCAAATCATGGTTTGATCTGGCGAATGCTGTAGATGATCCCGAACGTATTGCCTTTGGCGAGTATCACGCCTCTTCCTCGCCGACGGGTGTCTTTATGCTGCGTAAAGGCAGGTACAAACTCATTTATTATGTTGAGTATGAGCCCGAACTGTTTGATCTTGAAGCCGATCCCGAAGAAACAATCGATTTGGCTGGCAACCCTGACTATGCCGATGTGCTCAAAGAATATGAGGGATATCTGCGGGCCATTTGTGATCCGGAAAAAACCGACCGACAGGCTAAGGATGATCAGAACGTCTTGATCGAGAAATTCGGCGGACGCGATAAAGCGCTCCATACCGGAACGCCGGGCGCGACGCCGGTGCCGGGTCAAGCGCACGAGACATAATAATGGCTACATTTGTTCTCGTTCATGGCATGGGAGCGGGCGGTTGGCAGTGGCGCGAGGTTGCCGACATTTTGCGATCCAAGGGAAATATGGTGTTTGCACCGACTTTGACCGGTCTCGGGGATCGCGCACATTTATTGACGCCGGAGGTTGATCTCGAAACCCATATCACCGATATCGCAAACGTCATCGAATGTGAAGAATTGCAAGATGTCGTTTTGGTTGGTCATAGCTACGGCGGCATGGTGGTCACTGGCGCTGCTGATCGGCAATATGAGCGCATTGGATGTCTGATCTATCTGGATGCCTTTCTGCCGGAAGATGGTCAGTCTGTGATGGATTTGCAGCCATCTGATCGCATTGAATATTATCAAAAAATGGCGGATGAGAAGGGCGACGGTTGGCGCATTCCCACGCCGCCCGCCGAGTTCTGGAAACTCAACGATCCCGAAGATAGAGCGAAGTTCGACCGCCTGAAAAAGGACCATCCGCTGGCAGCGCTAACTCAACCGGTCAATTTTGACCATCCAAGGCCGGATAAGCGTGCCTATATCTGGGCTTCTGGTTTTACCCCAAGTCCGTTTGAGAAGTTTGCCGAGGCGTGCCAATACGATGACGATTGGCTCTATGAGGAAATCGACAGTGGCCATCAAATGATGATGTCGCACGCCCCAGAACTCTCCGACATCCTCCTCAATATATCTCAATAAGCCAGCGTGACTTGTCGCAAGTCGTTGTGTAAATTCATGTCAAGAAACGGATATTGGTAGTTCTTCATGAATGATACAAAAAAGCAGAACTCGGATGAATCGGTTTTAATTGAGCTTTGCAAAATGTGGTCGAATGCAATGCGCATATCACCGGATTTAGAGCTCGACCCTGGTGAAATGAAAACAATCGGTGATAGATTGCTAAATACCGAAGCCAGGAGCATTGAGACGATCCTTATGAAATTTAGAGCCGCACATGCAACGGCGGGACGCGCACTCGATGAAGGCCATCCGGTGCGGAACCTGCTCGAGTCAACGGTTTCCGATTTGGACAAGTTGGAAGAATAAAATGGCCGCTCCGCAAGACACGAATACTCAACCATCCATTAGCGTGCCTATTGCTTATCTGATGTTGGCTCTCACCGTTCTGTTGTGGGCCATCAGTGTTGTCATCGCACGTGGCGTGCATGATCAAATTCCATTGATCGGCCTGACGTTTTGGCGCTGGGTCGTCGCGATACTAATTTTGTTTCCTTTTGTTTGGCGGGATGTCGCCGCCAATTTGGACCTGGTTCGTAAACATTGGGGCGTTTATTTTGCTCAAGGCACCTTTATGGTCGGCGGCGGCGCGCTGCTGTTTACCTCCCTAAATTTTACCACAGCGATCAATGCGGCTCTGGTGAATACGTCGCAGCCTGTTCTGACCGCAATGTTGACCTGGATAATCATGAAGGATCGCCTCAAAGGCATTCAATACGCAGGTATAGCCTCGGCAATTGTCGGCGTGGTGTTTGTGATTGCCAAAGCAGACATCAATGTTCTCATGAATTTGGATTTTAACATTGGCGACTTCTTGGTTATTTTGGCGATTTTGTCTTATTCAATGTATGCCGTGAATTTAAGAAAGCTTCCAACGGGATTAAAAACATTTCCCACTCTTTTTGTTATTTTATTTTTTGGCATGGTCTCCATACTTCCATTCTACATTGGCGAAACCATTTTGGTTGGTCCTGTTCCGTTTACCTTGATGACTGTCATTACGACGTTTGTTTTGGCGCTTGTTGTGTCGATTGCTTCGATTGCTTTGTGGAATAATGGCAACCGTGTCGTCGGCCCTCATCGCGCGGCTATTTTTGTAAATCTCATGCCGGTCTATGGGTCAGTTCTCGCCATAAGTTTCCTCGGCGAGGAGTTGTTTTTCTACCATGTTATCGGAGCGGTTTTTGTCTGTGCGGGCATTTTCATGGTTGTCCGAAACCACTAGGATATTTCGATGTTTTTCGATGACCACACCTTGCCGCAGACCATTGGTCAGATTGTTGTCGGCATTTTTTTCTGGATAATGGTGGCAAAAAATCTGCGGGTCTGGCAGTTCAATATTGAACGCACCGGCGCAATTCTGCCCATGCCGCAATTCTTTCTGGTGATAAATTTTTTACTTATGGTTATATGCGGCGCGGCGCTGGTCATTGACTACTATGCCTCCTATGGAGCGATGGTGTTGATTGTGCTGACCGTGCTTTCGACAGCTATGTTCCATCGATTTTGGGCCATGGAAGACGCGCTTAGAAACAACTATCATATGCTGCTGTTTTTCAATAATGTCGCCATCACTGGTGCGCTGATTATGATCATTTAACGAGCGATGGATGACCTTAGAGCTTTATAATTTTCCGGCTTCGACCTGTAGTCTTAAGGTGCGCATTTGCCTGGCAGAGAAAGACCTCGATTGGGTGGATCACAAACTGAGCCCCGGTGGCAGCGACCATCTCACTCCAGAATATCTGAAAATGAACCCAAACGGGGTGGTGCCGACGCTGATCCATGACGGCGCGCCGATCATCGATTCTTCAGTGATTATTGAATATCTCGATGAAGTTTTCCCAGGCGTTAAACTAACGCCGGATGATCCCAAGGAACGCGCCGCAATGCGCTGGTGGCTCCGCTATTTTGAAGAAAAGCCAACCGGCGCGGTGCGCTATCCAACCTTTCAAAAAATCCTGATCCGCAATTTTAGGGATATGTCTGATGAGGAGTTTAAAGAGGCCGCCGATAAACGTCCGCTCAAGACGGATTTTTATACCCGCATGGGGCGGGATGGTTTTAGTGACGAAGAAATTCAGACCGCGCTTGATGACATCCGCCAAACCGTTGAGCGCATGGATGCATCGATTGCAAAAAATAGCGGGCCTTGGATTATGGGTGCGTTTTATTCGCTCGCAGATATTTGCGTTGCGCCACTGATAGATCGCATGGAAGATTTGGGTTATGAGCAATTATGGGAAAAAGATTTGCCGCATGTTGGTGAATGGCTGAAGGCCATGAAGGCACGACCTGCGTACTCAAAAGCCTATTACCACGGTGCTAGATACTCTGAAATATTCCCAGATTTAGGTCTCGGTAGATCGACACCTGCTTAGAGATAAGGCGCTATTAATCTTTCTGCATTGCCGGACAGAATTAATTCCTTGTCGGCGTCACTGATGTTGGCATTTTTTACCGCCGCCAATGATCGATCCGTTAAAAAAATGGGACAATCTGTGCCAAATACAATGCGGTCAGCGCCAAATATAGCGACGCCAATTTCAATGGATCTCGGACCGAGCGAAGATATATCGACGTGAACGCGACGTGCTCGGGATGTCGGCATAGGATCATCCGGCGTGCGCGTA
>CAJXJM010000009.1 GCA_913054205.1 uncultured Rhodospirillaceae bacterium | reverse complement strand
AAAAAAGGTGATGCTGAGGCCAATACCGAGGCCAGCAGCCAACCAAAATCTTTTGCTGAAGATGCAGCGGCGCCATCAGACTCTCCCTCCAGTATTGTCTCTACTCAAGAAAAACTAGACGCAGCCAAGGCCAATATCTGCTGTAGGGCATTCGACACATCCAGCATTTTGATGCGTGATGGCTGCTCAGCCCTCGCCGACAATGCCGAATCGTAGTCATTTACCGGCACCTCGCGGCCCCTCGATATTTGTTTACGTACCGCATTTACGTGGAGATTGTGCATGATCGTAAACAACCAGCCTCGCATATTGGTACCCGACTTCCAAAGTTGAAGCCTAGAAAGCGCGCGTTCGACAGTATCCTGGACGAGATCGTCCGCTCGCGCTGAATCGCCTATCAAAGCGGTCGCATAACGGCGCAGCTTCGGTAGCTCAGCAATTACAGCATCGCGCTTGCTGCTCATTTTTGTGGACCAGTAATCATCAGCATTCTACTGCAGTTCTGTGCCTATATTAGATTAGTAACAGTTTTGGATGCATTATTATTCCCTATTAAATTTTAGGGTTTTCCGAAACTAACGCGTAAGTTCCCGCATACCGCGATCAAGCCCCTCAAGCGTGAGCGGATACATGCGATCACCCATCATACGCCGCAATTCGCGAATTGTCGGTGTCGATTGCCAGTATTCTTCCGGCACTGGGTTGAGCCAGATGGATCGACTATAAACATCAAGTATCCGGTTCATCCAAACGGCTCCCGGCTCTTCATTCCAATGCTCAACACTGCCGCCGGGATGCGCCAACTCATAAGGGCTCATTGTCGCATCGCCGACAAATATGAGTTTGTAGTCAGCAGGATAGGTATGCAGCAAATCCCAGGTCATGATCGATTCTGTATGTCTACGATTATTGTTTTTCCAAACCCGTTCATACAGGCAGTTGTGAAAATAATAATATTCAAGATGTTTGAATTCAGTTTTGGCCGCGGAGAAAAGCTCTTCGCACATCTGGATATGGAAATCCATCGAACCGCCAATATCAAATAATAGCAAAACCTTTACGGCGTTATGACGTTCCGGCACCATCTTTATATCCAGCAGGCCAGCATTCTTGGCCGTCGAGCTAATTGTATCGGGTAAATCCAATTCAGTCGCCGCCCCGTCGCGGGCAAATCGGCGCAATCGGCGGAGCGCCACTTTGATATTACGCGTACCAATCTCCACCTGGTCATCGAGATTTTTGAACTGACGTTTATCCCAAACTTTAACCGCGCGGCCATGGCGACCTTTTTCCTGGCCGATGCGCACCCCTTCTGGATTATAGCCATTGGCCCCGAACGGAGAGGTGCCGCCGGTTCCGATCCATTTACTACCGCCTTCATGGCGCTTTTCTTGCTCTTCAAGGCGCTTATGAAGTTCTTCCATGAGTTTCTCAAAACCGCCCATAGCTTCGATCTCTGCCATTTCTTCCGGCGTCATCACACGTTCGGCTAAAGACCTCAGCCATTCTTCTGGGATTTCAGCAATCAGCTCTTCCTCTTCGGAAGTGAACTCAAGACCTTCAAAACAATGGCCAAAGACCCGATCAAATTTATCGAGATTGCGCTCGTCCTTTACCAGACAAGAGCGCGATAGATAATAAAAATCATCGACTTTGTAATCGGCGACGCCTTTTTCCATGGCCTCAAGCAGCGTCAAATATTCCCGCAGAGAAACCGGAACCTTTGCGTCGCGTAGAGTTAGAAAAAAGTCAGTAAACATAAGAGTTTCCTTAAGCCTGACTAGCTCCTTTCCTGGCGATTCAAAAACGCCAGTTTCTCAAACAAATGGACATCCTGCTCGTTTTTGAGAAGCGCGCCATAAAGCGGCGGGATAATATCCTTGCCGTCTTTTATCCGCAGCGCTTCCGGAGGGATATCCTCGACCATCAGCAATTTAAGCCAATCCAGCAATTCAGAGGTTGTTGGCTTTTTCTTGAGGCCCGGTACGTCCCGTATATCGTAAAACGCATTTAACGCTTCGCGCACCAAATTGCGTTGGATATCAGGATAATGCACGTCAATAATTTCCTGCATGACGTCGCGATCCGGAAAAGCTATATAGTGGAAAAAGCAGCGCCGCAAAAAGGCATCCGGCAGTTCTTTTTCATTATTTGAGGTTATGATAACAATCGGGCGCTGTTGGGCCTTGATCGTTTCATTGGTCTCGTAGACATGAAACTCCATACGATCCAGCTCAAGAAGCAGATCGTTGGGAAATTCGATATCTGCCTTGTCGATCTCATCGATTAACAGAACGGGCAGATCATCGGCGGTAAAGGCATCCCATAATTTACCACGTTTTATATAATTGGAAATGTCGTGAACTTTTTCATCACCGAGTTGAGAATCGCGCAGGCGGGATACAGCATCATATTCATATAGCCCCTGCTGCGCTTTGGTGGTGGATTTTATGTGCCATTCGATTAAAGGCCGCCCGAGCGCCGCAGCTATCTCATAAGCCAGCACGGTTTTGCCGGTTCCCGGCTCCCCTTTAACCAACAATGGGCGTTCCAAGGCAATTGCGCCATTGACCGCCACCATTAAATCTTCGGTCGCGACGTAACTATCGGTACCTGAAAATTTCATATCCTAATGTCCTTCTATATTTTAAGCCGAAGCAGAGATTGCATCTTCAATGGCCGCCAGAGCAGCATCCGCTTTGCCGCCGTCCGGGCCGCCAGCTTGTGCCATATCCGGACGACCACCGCCGCCTTTGCCACCAACCGCTTCCGAGCCGGCTTTCACCAGATCAACCGCGCTGAAATTGTCGACCAAATCGTCCGTCACGCCAATCACCAGCGATGCTTTACCATCATTGACGCTGATTAAAGCAACAACACCTGAACCCACCTGGCCTTTAAAATCGTCAGCGAGGCTTTTCAAATCTTTTGCCGGCACATTATCCAAAATTTTGCCTAAGAATTTAGTGCCTGCGATTTCTTTGACATCAGAGGCAGATCCACCACTGCCGCCGGTTGCTAATTGACGACGAAGCTCGGTGACTTCTTTTTCAAGTTTCCGGCGCTCATCCATCAAGCTTTCTATGCGGCCTGGCACATCAGCAGGCGATACTTTTAAAACCGCCGCGGCGTCGCTCAGCGCTTTGGCTTCTTCTGCAATGTAAGACTGAGCTGCAGCGCCTGTAACGGCTTCTATTCGGCGCACACCGGCTGCCACGGCGCTTTCAGAAATAATTCGGAACAAGCCTATGTCGCCGGTTCTTCGCGCATGAGTACCGCCGCAGAGCTCGGTTGAGTAGGCCTGATTGCCTTCGGTTGAGCCCCCAGAATACCCCATGCTAACAACCCGCACTTCATCGCCGTATTTTTCGCCAAACAGTGCCATGGCCCCAGCTTTGATGGCTTCTTCAGGTGTCATCAGACGGGTTGAGACTTCGCTATTGCCGCGCACTTGAATATTGACCTGATTCTCAACGGTGGAAAGCTCATCGGTCGTCATTGCTTTTGGATGAGATATATCAAAGCGCAGTCGCTCAGCCGCCACCAGCGAGCCTTTTTGGGCGACATGGGCGCCTAATTGAACCCGCAAGGCTTCGTGCAAAAGGTGAGTTGCGGAATGATGCGCGCGCAAAGCTGATCGACGCTCGCCATCGACGGCCAAATGCGCATCATCACCGACTTTAAGGCTGCCACCTGTGAGTTTGCCTAAATGAACATGAAGGTCACCGAGTTTTTTCTGCGTTTCAGTAACAGTTACCGTTGCGCCGCTGTCGGTTTTGATCAGGCCGGTATCGCCTTCCTGACCACCCGACTCGCCATAAAATGGCGTCTGGTTAAATAGGATAGCAACGTCTGAGCCATCTGCTGCCGCTTCTTCAACGACTTCACCGTCAACAACCAAGGAGACGATTTGTCCTTCTGCACTCTCAACTTCGTAGCCCAAGAATTCAGTGGTGCCAATTTTCTCGCGAATATCAAACCACACCTGTTCAGTCGCCGCATCGCCCGAGCCCGACCACGCCGCCCGCGCGTCGGCACGTTGTTTTTCCATCGCCGTGTTAAAGCCATCGAGATCAACACTGTAGCCCTGCCCGCGCAAAGCATCCTGGGTTAGATCAAGTGGGAAGCCAAAAGTGTCGTATAATTTGAAAGCGACATCTCCAGGCAGCTCACCGCCATCTGCCAATTTCTCGGTCTCTTCTTCAAGCAATCCTAGACCACGATCTAGTGTGCGTTTGAAGCGATTTTCTTCGAGTTCTAATGTTTCGCTGATCAAAGCCTGCGCACGGGCCAATTCGGGGAACGCTTGACCCATCTGTTGCACGAGCGTGGGTACAAGCTTGAACAACAGCGGGTCCGCGCAGCCCATAAGATGAGCATGGCGCATGGCACGGCGCATAATCCGCCTAAGCACATATCCGCGGCCCTCATTCGATGGCAAGACACCGTCTGTAATCAGAAAGCTGGTTGCGCGCAAATGATCAGCGATTACCCGATGCGAGACATTATGATCGCCAGCCACTGGCGTACCTGACATTTCAGCCGAGGCATTGATCAAGGCCTGGAACAAATCTGTCGCGTAATTATCGTGTGTGCCTTGCATTATCGCAGAGATGCGCTCAAGCCCCATGCCGGTATCGATACTTGGTTTCGGTAGATCAACGCGTTTATCAGCTGTCACCTGCTCATATTGCATGAAGACAAGATTCCAAATTTCGATAAACCGATCGCCGTCTTCATCGGGTGAACCTGGGGGACCTCCCGGGATATGGTCGCCATGATCATAAAATATTTCAGAGCACGGACCACAGGGACCGGTTTCTCCCATTGACCAGAAATTATCGCTGGTCGGGATGCGGATGATTTTTTCGTCGGACAAGCCGGCAATTTTTTTCCAAAGATCGAAGGCCTGATCATCTTCGGCAAAAACCGTAACCAGAAGCTTATCTTCGGGCAGACCGTACTCCTTGGTGATCAAATTCCAGGCTAGTTCAATAGCTTCGTCTTTGAAATAATCACCAAATGAAAAATTACCCAGCATCTCAAAGAATGTATGGTGGCGCGCGGTGTAGCCGACATTTTCGAGATCATTGTGTTTGCCACCAGCGCGCACGCATTTCTGCGACGTCGTTGCCCGGCTATAGTCACGCGTCTCCTGACCGGTGAAGGTGTTCTTAAACTGCACCATCCCGGCATTGGTAAACATCAATGTCGGATCATTTTGCGGCACCAAAGAGGATGAGGAGACAACCTCATGACCGTGACCGGCAAAGTAATCCAGAAAAAGAGTGCGAATATCGTTAACTGACTGCATGCGTAAAACCACTAATTACCATAAGACAACGCCATTGCGACGCAATGAATCATCATGGCTTTTACCCCGCAATTTGGAGCATGTCCAGGAATCGCGGCACATCCTTCAAGACACAAAAACGGCCCTTGGGATAACCCAAAGGGCCGTTTTCATGATTGCTTAAGAGAATTTATTTTTCAGCTTCGGCTTCAGCGACTTCGATTTCGCCATTATCATCTTCAGCTTCATCAGCTTCATCATCATTGGATTCCGGCGGCGTAATCATTTCGCCCGCTAACAGGCCCGCGTTTTCGCGAATTTTGCGCTCAATTTCTTCAGCCATGTCAGGGTTTTCTTTGAGGAATTTTTTGACGTTTTCCCGGCCTTGACCAATCCGTTGGCTGTCATAGGAGAACCAGGATCCTGATTTTTCAACAATTTCAGCGGTCACGCCAAGATCGATCAATTCACCCATTTTGGAAATGCCTTCGCCATACATAATGTCGAATTCAACGGTTTTGAACGGCGGTGCCACTTTGTTTTTGACAACTTTGACCCGGGTGTGGTTACCGACCACATCTTCTTTGTCTTTAATTGCACCAATGCGGCGGATATCGAGACGCACAGAAGAATAAAATTTAAGCGCGTTACCGCCGGAGGTGGTTTCAGGACTGCCGAACATCACACCAATTTTCATCCGAATTTGGTTGATAAAGATGATCATGGTGTTTGATTTGGAAACAGACGCTGTCAGTTTACGCAAAGCCTGGCTCATCAGGCGAGCTTGCAGACCAACATGGTGATCACCCATCTCGCCCTCAAGCTCGGCGCGCGGCACAAGAGCCGCCACACTATCAATGACGAGCACATCGATCGCACCAGAGCGCACCAAGGTGTCGGCAATTTCCAGAGCCTGCTCGCCTGCATCTGGTTGAGAAATTAGAAGTTCCTCAACATCGACGCCAAGCTTTTTGGCGTAGCCAGGATCAAGCGCATGTTCCGCATCAATGAAGGCACAAGTACCGCCATTTATTTGAGCTTCGGCAATGACGTGCAATGCAAGCGTCGTTTTACCGGAACTTTCCGGTCCGTAAATTTCAACCACCCGACCTTGCGGCAAACCGCCGATGCCGAGGGCGATATCCAATCCGAGTGAACCGGTGGAAATGGCCGCAATATCAAGGGCATCATTTTGGCCAAGTTTCATGATTGAGCCTTTGCCAAAATTGCGTTCAATCTGGCTTAAGGCCGCATCTAATGCTTTTTCCTTATCGATGTCTTTTTTCTCCACGAGACGAAGTGCTGGTTCTGACATTTTAGTCCCCCTCCTTATTTCATAGGGTGTTGTTGAGTGCAACTGATGGAATTTGTACTCTTTTTGTTCTTGTGCGCAAGTGTTTTTTATAATACTCTGTTTTTAAACAATAATAATAGGTATGTTCTAATTACGTTCACGTTCAATTGAGAACAAATTCGCACATTTAGGAACATATCAGCTGAACACGATTCGACCGATCTGATTCCCGTTCACCTATGTTATGGCGGGACCAGAGGGTGTTTTTTGAAAAAGAGAGAAGCGATTTATGCCTGAACCCTTTAAAATGGTGTTGCCGTAGCAGCTGTGAATTATACGTTAAGGCCTACGGCGACTTTAAATCAAATTGTCTCTGAGATCCGCAGATCTATTTCATGGCTTTATTACAATTGTCAGGACTATGGCTGTAACCCCGATCGTATCTATATTGCAGGATCTTCAGCAGGCGGACATCTAGCGGGTATGCTCGTTAGCGGGGGCTGGCAAAAAGAATTCTCTGTGCCCGAAGATGTGATCAAAGGAGCAATGCTGCTAAGTGGGCTGTATGACTTAGAACCAGTCGCGCTGAGTTTTGCCAATAAATGGATGGAACTTAATACCGCCGATGTTAATCGCAATAGCCCCATCCACTTGTTGCCTAATCGAGGCTGCCCATTAATTATTTCCTATGGGGGATCAGAAACATCCGAATTTAAACGTCAAAGCAACGATTATGCATCTAAATGGCAAGCAGCTGGATTTAATGCCGATTGTTTTGAACGGATGGAACAAAATCATTTTGATATACCGCTCGAGCTTGCCGAAACAGGAAGCGTTCTCACAAAAAAAATGCTCGGCCTTATCAGCTAGGAAAAAAATAAGGTTTTTGATCATAAACCTTAAGGTATACTCCTCACCTTCCACGCGAACATCTAAACCCGCCCTAATTAATTCGCTATTAGGTTAGGAAGAATAAGTGTTATCGACGGAAAAAAAACAAGAAGAGCGGCAACCGCCATCGCCATCAAGATAAACGGCAATACCGATGTAATAACTTCAGCCATTGTTGTCCCCGGAGGAGCAACGCCCTTAGCCACGAAGAGCAGCAACCCAAAAGGCGGCGTAGCCAAGCTAATTTCTAACATCATCAATGCCAACACACCGAACCAAACCTGGGTTTGTTGCAAATCGCCGATTCCAAAATCAACAGTCGCGATAATCCCCATAAAGATCGGCATCGTGATCATCATCATGCTGACTTGATCCATAAAGCAACCAAGAAATAGCAAGATTAGCATCATCATGAAGATAATCGTCAGTGGCGCCAGCTCCGCAGCCTCTACGACAGCAAGAAGCCCTTCCGAAGCTTGAGAGAAAGCTAAAATCTGGGAAAAGGTGATTGAGCCGCATATGATGAATAAAGTCATTACTGTAAAACGAAGAGTTTGCTTAACAGATATTAAAAAAACCTCACGGCTAAACATACCATAAGCTGCAACTGCAATCAGCGAAGCTACGGTTCCCAGCGCTGCCGATTCTGTTGGTGTAGCAATACCTGCAACGATGCTGCCAACAACAACGATAAAGATAGCTAGTAACGGCAAGACGTACTTAACTAAAGGCATTAACCTTTCGCGCCAGGTTAGTTCCGAAACATCGTAAGGTGGCGCAATAGAGGGATCCAAAGTGCAGCGAATAATAATATACGCGAAAAACAAAAAAGCTAAAATTAACGCAGGAATAATCGAGGCTACCAATAAATCAGCTATTGAAATACGAGCCACACTACCAAGTAGGACCGCCAAAGCCGATGGCGGAATCAGCATGGCTAATCCGCCAACAGCGACGATAGGGCCGATAGAAATCTCGGGTTTATAACCACGCTTATACATTTCAGGTAAAAGAGTGCTTCCGAGCATAGCAGTATTAGCAATGGTCGAACCAGACAACGACGAAAAGGTAACCCCACCTATAACGGCCACTAGTGATAAACGGCCCGGTACTTTAGCAATCAGTTTATCGATTGCATCAATCGCCCGCGCCGCCACACCCGAATGGAACATTATTTCGCCCATAAAAATGAACAAAGGAATAGGTAATAAAGCAAAATTTTGAACGGAGTCTATAGCATTACGCATTAATTGGAGCAGCCCTTTTTCACCGCCCATAAATATAAAAGCACCGATAATGTTAATCGCGAAAAAGGCAAAAACCACCGGCATGCCAAGCAGCATAAAAACCACCAAACCACCAATTAATAACAGTAGAACCCAATACCATTCCATTCCATCTAAAAACCGATCGGCTGTTCATCACGCTTAGAAGAAGGGGCGAGAACTAACCGAACAAAAATAATCATTAAAATTAAAAAAACAGGTGGTGCAAAAATTAATATCCACCATTCTGGAAAAACAAAGGTTTCATGGACCATAGTTCCATTAGAAAATGACCGCCATAAAACACCAATTGAAGTAATAAAAAGAATAAGGCAAACAAGCCCAGCAATAGAATTTGCAATTCGCGCCATTATCTCTTTATTGCCAGGACTAAGCCTGTCCACAAGGATATCAACAGCTATATGCCCTTCCTCACGCAACACCCAAGGAGCCCCTAGGAAGGTAATTAAAAACAGCGAATACTCAGCCATGTCTAAAGACCAAGGCATCGAAAACAATCGAAGATTACGTGCTGTAATATCTCCCACTATTAAAAGTACCAAAGCACAAACTAGAATACCGGCTACCACCGCACATAAATCTATAATACAGTTTAGTATATCGAATTTTTTCTTCATTTCAGACATACAAATCAAGGGGCGCACCATTGGCGCGCGCCAAATCCCCGATCATTCTATTTGCTTAGAAGTGGCCTAATTTTATTAATAAAAGCAGAATCCGCTTTTAACAACATCGCCCAATACATGTCTTCTGCTTTCTTTGGGAAAGAAGCACCCATATCGACATATTTAATGCCGGCATCATCCTGAGGCTTTGTTTGTTTAGCCGCTTCAGTAGAACGCCATGATGGCCACTCACTTTCCAACCAGATCGCTTGATCCATCATACATTTACGCGCGGCACTCGACATACCATTGTATTTATCCTGGTTAGCAATGATATTAACATTAGCGCTAAAAAATCCAGGGCCGTGACGGTATTTAGTGTGTTTATCCCAACCAAAATATTTAATTCCCCAAAGCGGCCAACCATAACCGTCAACAGTTTTACGTTCGAGAGCTGTATAAACTTGGGGCGCCGCCATACGAAGAGGCATAGCACCGAGAGATTTAAAAAAGCCATCATAAATTGCTACTGAGCGCAAACGAAAGCCTTCGAACCGTTTGTTAACAGCAGGCTTGTTTGTGTAGAGGTAAAACTTCACACCATTCAGAATATTGGTGAGATAAATGGCATTCATTTTTTTCTTATGCATTTCATTCATCATTTTCCAAGCGCCATTTTTACGCTGATCGGCTGTTTCATTTTTCGACAATATCATGACATCAGCTACAGGCATTACGCCTTTATAATAATTAGGCGGGCCATAATGCAAATCAATGACACCATTTTTTAAAGCATTCCATTGCTCCATCGATTTAACAGCAGCTGGACCAACCACGCTTATATTGAAATGTCCTGTACATTGTTTATTCGTATGTTTGACCCAATCTTTAAAGTATTTCACATACACTCCGCCCGGAAGAAAAGCAGCAGCCTTCAATTTAACTTCTGCAGTATGTCCGGATTCCGGCGAAACGCCCACAAATCCAACTGCCATCCCTAAGATGGCAAGCATCTTCATTTTCATATTTGTCCCCTATTATTTTATTTGAAAAATACAGTCGTATAATAATACATAGTTAAATTATATTTGCACATCATAATATGTTAAAAATTCTAGGTTTTTTAAAAATTTCTTCGACCTACAGTAAGCTACCTTTTGAATTTAGAGCCTGAAGAACGTGGGCCATAGTAAATGGCTGTTTCCATACTTGTGCTCCAAGTGGTCGAATCGCATCATTAACGGCACACCAAACCGCAGCAGGCGCGCCCAGTGTCCCAGCTTCTCCAGCGCCCTTAGCACCAAGCCCAGTTCCCGAGACTGGCGTTTCGACATGAACAATATGAATGTCCGGCATTTCGGATGCCAGTGGCACGGCGTAATCTGCCAATGATGCCGTAAGCAACTGCCCTGCATCATCATAGAGGCAATGTTCATAAAGCGCAGCTCCCAGTCCCTGAACAATTCCGCCCCGCAATTGCTCATCGACCAACAAGGGGTTTACGATCTTGCCACAATCTTCGGCAACCCAATGCTCAAGTAGTTTAATTGCACCAGTACCAACGTCTACTTCGAGGTAACTCGCCTGGATCCCGTTCGCAATGAAATAAGGAAAATCACGCGGAACAAAATGACGCGTGACATTCATTTCAAAGTCCACGCCCGGTGGTAGAGTGTTTTGACGAAAATGAACAATTTCTGACAACTCGGACAGATCCATTAAGCATTTGGAGCCATCAAATATGTTACTATTCACAAGGGTTAAGTTTTCAGGCAACTCCTGAGTTATTGCTGCAGCTACCGTTAATATTTTATTTCGTAAATCAATTGCAGCGAGCCGTGCCGCCTCTCCACCTATAGCTAAACCACGCGATGCCCAGGAGCCTCCCCCATATGGCGTTGCACCTCCGTCACCCGCTTCAACTGTCACATCATCGAAACCAATACCAAGTGTCTCAGCAATGACTTGTTGAAGCCCGGTCAACGTCCCCTGACCTTGATCTGTAACGCTGGTAGAACAATTAACCAAACCCGAAGGATTAAGCCGCAAGGAACATCCTTCCTGGGCACTGACTCGCACGCCAGCGGGGCCATATAACCCGGCACCTACAGCTGTTTGCTCAACGAAAGTAGCTAAACCAATACCTCTATAAACGCCTCGCTTTTGGGCTTTTTTTTGATCATTGCGCAAACTGTCATAATTCATTTTAGCCAGTAACGCGGTCAGACATTCGTCCAGGGATACATTAGAAAATTCTAGGCCACCTGCGGCTTTGAATGGCATGTCCACCGAGCGAAGGTGATTTCGTCGCCTAATTTCCGATGGGTCAAGGTTGAGTTTAGCCGCGGCTAAATCCAAGAGTTGCTCAATGATAGAGCAGCCAATAGGTTGGCCGACCGCTCGATACGCACCGCAGGGCGTTTTATTTTGATACACAATCCTCACCCGCCCTTTAAAAGTCGGCAAACGATAAGGTGCCCCGGTAAACTGAACGGCCTGAACACCGTCACCGACGCTGGTACGCGGATAAATCGAATAAGCTCCAATCGCAGACAATATATCAACCTCAACACCAAGGATTACCCCCTGACCGGAAACAGCAAGCCGTCCAGTGGCTGTCATTTCCCGGGAGTGAATATCAGATGTGAAAGATTCCTGCCGATCCACAATGTACTTTACCGGTCGTCCTAACAGAACGCTCGCGGCGACAGCAGCCATTTCATCAGGATAAGCATGCAGCTTGAGGCCAAATGCGCCACCTACATCTTTGGCAATAACTCGGACTTGGTGCTCTGCTAACCCAAGATGCCGCGCATAAACATCCTGCATTTGATATGGTGTCTGATGAGATTGATAAACAGTAAGTTGACGACCTGCAGGCTCAAAATCAGCCACAACAGAGCGTGTCTCAAGAGCAACGCCTGCCTGTCGCCCAAACTCAAAGGAATGTTCGACAACAACGTCCGCGTTTGCAAAAGCTAATTTAGTATCACCCTTTTCAATGGGCATTATCATAGCAATATTGGTTTCCAGTTTCCTGTGAACCGTCGGTGTCCCGGCTAGCAGGGCGGTTAACGGATCAACCACCGCCGGCAGTTCCTCCCACTCGACTTTCACTAATTCAGCCGCGTCTTCAGCTAAAGCCCTACTTTCGGCAAGGACGGCGCAAACGCCCTCCCCTTGCCAAGCCACTTCTTCGAGGGCCAAGGCATATTGTGGCGGCGAAATCATATTTGGAAGAAATTCTATTGACGCAATGAAAGGCGAACATACGTCTTCCAAATCAGCCCCTGTAAGAACACGCACTACGCCATCAGAATTTTTGGCATCGGTGATGTCGATAGACTTAATCAAAGCGTGGGCGTAGGGAGAGCGTACCAAAGCCATATGAAGCATACGGGGCAGCACAATATCATCGGTAAAGGTACCTCTTCCCACTGCTAAGCGCAAAGCATCCCGACGAGGTAATGAGGCGCCAATGGTTTGTTCGGAATCGCTCATATTTTTATGCTTCCTTCAGCTTTTCGAGGAGCACCATTTCAACGGCATCGATGATGGATTGATAACCCGTGCAACGGCAAATATTACCCGAGAGCTCGTTACGTATTTCCTGGCGATCCAGAAGTTTACCTTCCGCCACTATTTCGGCGGCGGTCAACAACATGCCTGGCGTACAAAATCCACATTGGAGTGCATTGCGGGCTACAAATGCTGCAATCAATTCGGCCGCCTCCCCAGCTTCAAAAATGCCTTCGATAGTTTGAACGTCTGCACCATCTGTCTGAGATGCTAACATTAAACAACCGCGTATGACCTGGCCATTTACTCGCACTGAGCAAGCTCCACAAACGCCATGTTCGCAACCAAGGTGACTGCCAGTTAGGCCAAGATCGATACGTAGAAAATCAGTTAGGTGCTGACGTGGATCCACCAGTTTACTCACTACAGCGCCATTAACAGTCAGTTTAATGGGAAGCATCTCAGCCATTAGCTCCCTCCACAAAAAGGTCATCTAAGGCCCGCTGTATTAAAGTCCGGGCTTGGATTCGCTTTGTTTTAGCATCCCCTTCCAGATCCGACATCGGATCCAAGTCCTCGGCAACCGCGGTAGCAAGTTCCAGAGCATCCTTTTGAGATAACGACGTCGACGCGGCAATCTTCGATATCCTCGGTCGTTCCTCGCAGCCGAACACCACCAATCTCAATTCTTCTAATCCTTCGGACCTACGCCGGGCTGTCGCAGCAACACCTACCAAGGCAAAATCACCGTGACGACGGCTCAATTCGTGAAAAGCCCAAGCATCATTGGACGTCTGAGCCGGTAATTCGATTGTGGTGAGAATTTCGTCAGGCCGCCGGTCGGTAGTCATAACACCGAGAAAAAAATCTACTGCCTTCACTCGCCGCTCCTCAGCTCGGGATTGTAAAACAAATGTCGCGTCGAGGGCTACGGCGCAAGCAGGCATTTCAGCGGCAGGATCCGCATGAGCTAAACTACCACCAAAAGTTCCTCGGTTACGGATCCCTCGATGGGCTACTTGTTTGATAGCACAACCAATGAGGGGCAGTTCTGCGGCAATTAAATCCGCATTTGCCACGTCCACATGCCGCGTCGTAGCACCTATGTGCAGTTGCTGATTAAGGAGGACGATTCCGCTTAGTTCAGAAATTGGATTTATATCCACGAGCACTGCCGGTTGAGCTAAACGCATATTCAACATTGGCATGAGACTTTGCCCGCCAGCCAAAATCACTGCTTCATCACCATATTCAGCGAAAGCAGCGTAAGCTTCATCCTTACTTTGGGCATGTAGATATTTAAACGTCGATGCTTTCATCCATCCTCACTTATTAGATTAACGCTAACTACCTCAGGCTCAGAGCTTAGTGATCGCCCAAACCGTTTATACAATAGTACCAAAAACCTGAATAATATTTTTAAACTATCGAACCAAATACTTAAAAGACTAAGTAGCTATCTATACCGAGTCTAGTTTCTTTTTTATATGTTAGGTAGTCGGGAATTTTCTCGGGGCTGGAATTGCACGAGCGAATTGATATACTCTTTATGCGGTCCAACAGGAGAAGAAATATGAATAAATTACGCCATATTGCTATGCAGGTGCCAGATTTAGAAAAAGCGTCAAAATTTTATGAAAGCGTCTTTGGAATGGAGCGCGTCGGGGATGCCGAATCTCCTATCGGAAATGCCATTAGTCTATCAGATGGTGTAATGAACTTAACTTTGCTTAATTTCCCCGATGGTAAAGGTGGCATGATTAATGGCCAGGAATGGGCTGGTCTTCATCACTTAGGATTTGTAGTTGACGATAAGGAAGCAATCGCCAAGAAAGTAGAAGAATCTGGCGGCGAGTATTTCATGGAATTGCCGGCCTATCCGGGAGTTGATGCCGAGTCAAAATACAAAGACGTTAATGGCTTGGTCTTTGACCTTTCGGAACATGATTGGAAGCTCTGAGGACACCCCTTATGAAAATAATTTCCGTCGAAGAGCGCACAATCCCTCTTGGGAGCGATACAGCAAACGCTGCTATATCATTTCAGAATATGACAGCAAGTGCGGTAGTCGTTGAAATTGAGACTGGCCGGGGACGATTTAAAGGGCTGGGATTTTCATCTTACGGTCGCTATAGCCACGGAGGTTTATTGCGGGAAAGGTTCATTCCACGTTTAATAAATATAACAAGTGGGATCAGTGGCGAGACAAGCATCCAACTACTGGCTAACGTGTGGGACATTCTCATGACCAATGAAAAAGAGGGTGGCCACGGCGAGCGATCAGGCGCGGTCGGAGTATTAGAAACAGCTTTGTGGGACGCTATCGCTAAATCCGAGGATCTACCTTTATGGGCTTTACTGGAGAGAGACGTTGGACACTCTGGTGACAATGGCTTACCAGCGGGAAAGACTGCTATTTATGCAAGTGGCGGCCATTACCGTTCTGGATCTTCAGATGCAACCGAAGTAGCAGAAGAAACCAAGCAAAGCCTGGGTGCTGGTTATGGCTGGTTCAAACTTAAGGTCGGCGGAGCGACCCAGGCGATTGATATAGCTCGCCTCGAGGCTGCGGTCCAAGCAGCTGAAAGTTCAAGCCTCATTGCAGTAGATGCAAATTGTGCCTATGGCGGAGAGACAGGAGCGACCCAACTCAACGAGATTGATCAAATAGGCCTACGATGGATAGAGGAACCTGTTGATCCACTTGACTACTTAGCCCTTGCCGGTTGCAGCCAATCCCTCAAAACACCAATTGCCACTGGAGAGAATATATTCTCCCAAGCCGATAGCAGAAACTTACTCCATTACGGAGGGCTTCGCCCTGGAATAGATAAATTACAAATGGATTTTGTGCTAGCATATGGCCTAACGGAATATTTACGGATGATAGCTGATGCCGAAACATTGGGCTGGTCCCGCCGAGACTTCGTGCCACACGCTGGGCATCAAGTTGCTCTTCATGCTGCTGCGGGCATAGGCTTAGGCGGACATGAAACGGCAGCAGTCTCGGGCGGTCCATTTAGCCGTGTGTCAGATGATACTGTGGTCCAAGATGGCATCGCCAGTTTGAGTGATACGCCCGGAACAGGCATTGAGAACAAGCCAGAACTCTTCAAACTATTCCAAGATTTGCTTTAGAGAGGAACGGATATAACGGAAAATGTACCACCCGCTTGGATCAAATCTACTCGCTTTAGTTTAATCCCAAATCCATTCTCACTGCGGCTGAGATGATGCGAGACTACGCCACTAAGGCTAGTTTCTATATTATCCCGAACCTGTGTCATGATAAGTTTTGAACTTACCATCACAAGATCACCCTCCTCACGTGCACTGACATTACCTATCAAGTGGATCGTGGCCGGTCTTGGTGTAACGGCGTAGGCACGAGGGTGAGATAATCGACGCACACGCAATTTTAACAAAGGTCGGTCTTCTAGCATAATAGAGACTTGGCCCTTCATGTCAGTTTGGTCGGGGGAGGAAGGAATCCAGTAAAGAGCGTCATCCTCATACAATTCGAGCCAGGCCTCAAAATCTCCACGATCGAGAAAATCTGCTTCATGAGTAAGGAAGCTGGACACTTCTTGGGTCAGGCTCATGCGTCGGGACTCATCCAATGACGCCACGCCTTGGCTTGCGTACGTAATGGCAACTCGCTAGACGTCGTCGATTGTAATGCCTCGCCATTTTTTTGATCCGTCTCTATTCCACGACGACTGTCGAGCTTATCTAAACTACCTTTCTCTAAACCCGCTTGCACCCGTCCAAAAATTTCCAAGTCATCTGAAAAAATCATAGATGCTGGAGAAACTAGGGTACCTAAGAACCGAACGGCCCGGTGAAATATTTCATCAGGGGCACCCTTCAAGCGGAAGCAATAACCTTCAATAATAGTTTCATTCACGGAAATTGGGTGTACGACCCTGATCTGATGAAACTGCGCATTTACATTTAAATTAGGCCAAACCAAATTATTAAACCGATCCATACCTAAGATACGGGACGTTTTTTCTTTACCATAGGAGGCTTCCAATGCCTCCCGGTAGGTTTCAGTGGCCACGTCCACTTGCTGAGGTGCGAGTAGTCCAGATTTGTAAAAGCCACCCATGAACGAGTGCCCTTGCGGCAAGCCATTGAGTTCAATCGCATTCCAGTCTTTAGCGGTCAACCCATTTGACGCCATCATGCCTTTGGTCTGGCCGCGATCCACTAATTCATCTTGCGGGCTAACACCACCGTCGGCCTGGCGGGCTGTCGTCACTGAAGATTCGTGAACGTAACCAGGATGAACCGTATCGTTAGCATTCTCATGA